>DUTS01000050.1 GCA_012841935.1 Clostridia bacterium | reverse complement strand
TTCGTTGTACCCGAAGTTAAGCCCTTGGACTGTTATATCAAACAGCGGTAGGTTTTATCCGAAACTGGACAGGAAGAACAGGGAAACAAACAGAACTTATAGAGTTTTATAAGGTTTTGGCAACGGTGATAAGAACAATGCTTTATTGTTTACAATATAGTAAAGAAGCGGTGGTTCGTTTTTTATCTCATTTAGATTTAATGCGGGCTTTGGAAAGGGCTTTTCGTCGTGCAGGTCTTCCTCTTGTTTTTTCAAAAGGATTTAATCCCCAACCGCGTATTTCTTATGCTGGGGCACTTGCCGTAGGAGTGACTAGTAGTGGAGAGTATTTGGATGTGGAATTAAAAACGGAAATTTCTCCCCAAGAAATTAAAGAAAGGCTTAATCGTTTTTTACCTGCTGGTATTAAAATTAAAGAAGTCGTGCCGGTAAAAAAACGGCAAAAAAGTTTAACCTCTTTAATCAATTTAGCTCGTTATGAGCTTACTATTTTTTCCGGAGATTTTTCGGAAAATGAAATAGCTCAAGCTGTTAAACAAATACTTGCTCTTGATTCCTTTTTTATTACGCGTCAAAGTAAAAAAAGGCAGCGGAAAATTGATATCAGGCCGGGTATTTTTGATCTGTGGGCATGTTCAGACCAACAAAAATTATCTTTGTTTTTTGATTTGGCTGTCGGGGGGGAAAATCAGGTACGGCCACAGGAAGTATTGGAATTGGCAAAAAAATATTTATTTTTGAATGAAGATGTTAGCTGTCAAATAAATCGCTGTGGACTTTATATTTTTGAAGCAGGCAAGTTATATACACCATTGGAAAAATCGTAAAGCCCATTTAGGGAGTGAAAATTATGTATCGGGAGATTTTAGTAAATGTAACAAATGGGGTTACCAAAGTAGCAGTTTTGGAAGAAGGACAAGTAGCGGAAATTTATGTGGAACAGGGTGGTGATGAACGAATTATCGGTAATATTTACAAAGGAATAGTTAATAATGTTTTACCAGGTATGCAGGCGGCCTTTGTAGATATTGGCTTGGAAAAGAATGCTTTTTTATATGTACAGGATTTAAGTAATTGTCCGGCTAATGGGTCAGTTAATATTTGTGATTTGGTTAAAGAAGGACAAGAAATTGTGGTACAGGTAAAAAAAGAACCGGTAGGTGGTAAAGGGGCACGTGTTACTACCAAACTTACTCTCCCTGGGCGTTATTTGGTGTTAATGCCTCATGTTGCACATATAGGGGTATCTCTGCGTATTGAAGAACAAGTTGAACGTGAAAGACTGACCCAAATAGCTTCAGAGTTAAAACCGGAAAAAGCAGGTTTGATTGTGCGGACAATTGCGGCTGGGGCTTCTCCCGAGGTGTTTAAACAGGATTTAAAAAGTCTTTTGAAACTTTGGCAAAAGATAAAGCAGAGAATGGCAAATTCTTCTGCTCCCACACTTTTACATCAGGATTTAAGACTTATTCCTAGGGTTTTGCGTGATTTATTTAGTGAGGATGTGCAGAAATTAAGAATTAATTCTGCAGGTGTAAGTGAACGTATTCTCACTTATTTAGATGTTTTTGCCCCCGACCTAAAACAGCGTGTTGACCGCTGTGATACTCAACAGCTTTTTGATAAATATCATGTTGAAAAAGAAATAAAACGTTCTTTAAATAGAAAAGTCTGGTTAAAGAACGGTGCCTATTTAGTTTTTGATCAAACTGAGGCTTTGACGGTAATTGATGTTAATACTGGTAAATTTATTGGTGCCTCTAATCTTGCTGATACGGTTTTTAAAACTAATTGTGTAGCTGCTCGAGAAATTGTTAGACAGTTGCGGTTGAGAAATATAGGTGGTATTATTATTATTGATTTTATTGATATGGACACAGAGGAACATCGCCAAAAAGTATTAGATATTTTAGAAAATGAATTAAAAAAGGATCGCGTAAAAACATCTATTTTAGGTTTAACTGCTTTAGGTTTTGTGGAAATGACACGGAAAAAAATTAGACCACCTTTAACTAATGTTTTAGAGGAAAAATGTCCTTTTTGTGATGGCAAAGGACGTGTTGCGGCCACTTTCGAAAATTAAATACTTTTCAGGTAGGGAGTTGATTTGATGTTAACCGTAGAAAAAATTGGTGGTACCTCGATGTCACAATTTCGCCATGTTTTGGAAAATATTATTCATTTACCTGGAGAAAAAGAATTTCGTTATGGTAGGGTTTTGGTTGTCTCAGCTTATGGTGGGGTAACTAATTTGCTTTTGGAAGATAAAAAAACTGGTGCTCCGGGTATTTATACTTGGTTTGTAAATAATGAAAATTATGAAGATGAATTAGATAAGTTACATCTGCACTTACGTGAAATCAACACCAAGTTTGAGGAAATTGGTTTAAATTTGGTAGAGGCTAATCTTTTTTTGAAAGAACGTATTGAGCAAACTAGAGCTTACTTAAATAGTATGGAAAAAGTAATTTCCTCGGGATATGTGGGACGGAAAAACATCTTTTTGGCTGCACGTGAATTATTAGCTTCATTGGGTGAAGCCCATTCAGCCTATAATACGGTAAATATTTTGAAAAACAGGGGAATAAAGGCCCAGTTGGTGGATTTAACCGGTTTTCATGATCCTACTGGTTATACTATTGATCAAAGAATTAGCAAGGCTTTTAGTAAAGTGGATTATCGGAATAAAATTGTGGTAGCTACAGGTTATACGCGTGGGGTGGAAGGAATTATGCGTGAATTTGATCGCGGCTATTCTGAGGTTACTTTTTCAAAAATTGCCGTCTTATTAAATGCCGATGAAGCAATTATTCATAAAGAATTTCATTTATCTTCGGCAGATCCGTTGATCGTGGGTCCGGAAAATACAATTATTGTTGGGAATACAAATTACGATGTGGCTGATCAATTGGCTGATGTAGGTATGGAAGCTATTCATCCTAAATCTGCTAAACCATTGGAAAGGGCCAGTATTAATTTAAGAATTAAAAATACTTTTGATCCACATCATCCTGGAACCCTGATTAAGAAAGATTATGTAGGTCGGGAATCTAAAATAGAAATTATAACTGGTTCAGATGAAATTATAGTTATTGAAATTCATGATTCATCAATGGTGGGGCAAGTAGGTTTTGATTATGAAATTATGAAATTATTCAAGGCCCATCATGTTAGTTATATTATGAAGGCTACTAATGCCAACAGCATTTCTTTGGTTATTTGGGAAAAGGAATTAAGTACAGGTTTGGTACAGGATTTAAAAACTGCATTTGAGTCAGTTAGAGTTGAAAAAATGGCTGTAGTTTTTTTGATTGGTTCTAATATTGCTCAGCCTGGTGTGTTAGCTAAGGCAGCAACAGTTTTAGCTAATGAAGGTATTAATATTCATTGTATTTCACAATCTCTGCGTCAAGTAAATATTCAGTTCGTTATCGAGCGGGATTTATATCGTCAGGCTGTGATTAGTCTTAATCGGGAATTATGTTGTAATCATGGTAATTAATGCCATATGTGAAAAATAAAAATTGACTTTTGTTTAAAAATATGATATTCTTCTTATGTTCTAGGCAGTTAGCCTGCCAAACCGCTCAGCTCGGGTTAAAAAGCATGCTGCTACCTTGGAGATGGCGAGTCTAGGTGAGGAGGTATTTGTATGTACGCAATTATTAAAACTGGTGGGAAACAGTGCAAGGTTCAAGAAGGAGACATTTTTAATATTGAAAAGGTACCCGTAAAAGAGGGCGAAACTTTTCAAGTTGAACATGTACTAGCTATTGTTGATGGTGATCAGATCGCTCTTGGTACACCTTATGTTGAAAAGGCTAAGGTTGTTTTGAAGGTTTTGGAACATGGTAAAGATGAGAAAATACTCGTTTTTAAACACAAGCCTAAAAAACATTATCGTAAATTGTATGGCCATCGGCAGCCTTTTACTAAAGTTGAGGTGGAAAAAATAGAACAATTATGATTTATGTTTCTTTTTATTATCACGAAAAAAAAGTTAAAGGCTTTGTGGCCCGTGGACATGCCCAATATGCTCCCCATGGCAAAGATTTGGTCTGTGCGGCTGTTTCCGCACTTACTCAAACTGCGGTTCTTGGTTTAAAAGAGGTTTTAACTACTGAGCCTTTAGTTAATATTAAAGAAACAGGTTATTTAGCTTGTTGGCTGCCAAAAGAAATAACTACTGGGGAACTAGAAAAAGTCGAACTATTATTAACTACACTTTATTTGGGATTGGAAGCTATTAAAAAGAATTATGGTATGTATTTACAGGTTGAAAAGAGGAGGTGGAGACCATGTTTGAAATGAATTTACAATTATTCGCCCGTAAAAAAGGAATGGGTAGTTCGCGTAATGGGCGTGATAGTCAGGCACAGCGCTTGGGTCTGAAGCGTTCAGATGGTCAATTAGTAAATGCCGGCAGTATTTTGGTTAGACAAAGAGGCACAAAAATTCATCCCGGCCATAATGTGGGTTTGGGTAAAGATGATACTTTATATGCTTTAGTAGATGGTTATGTAGCTTTTGAAAGAAAAGGAAAAAGTAAAAAGCAAGTTAGTGTCTATTCAACCGTAGTGTAAAAAGCCCCGGACCCTGCCGGGGTTTTTTAATTTGGGGAGGTGGCGAAGTGCAGGTTGAGTTGTTAAAAAAACTGTTAATGGTACATAGTACTATGCGGCATGATTTTTTAAATGAACTGCAAGTAATTGGTGGTTATTTGCAATTAGGTAATCTTTCGCGAGCACGGAAATATTGTCAGCAGGCTTGTCAGACTGTGCAAAATTATAATTTATTAAGTGTGCTTCCTTCCCCTTATTTACAGGCATTTTTTCTTTGGTTAAAAAGTGAGTGGCAGCTTTCCGAACAGTTTTTCCATTTCGTGAAAGAAATTACTTGGACTTATTGGGAGGAATTTCAAGAGGAGACAGCAGTCTGTTTGTTATCCATTTTTTCACAAATAACTAAATCTCACGTTTTTCAAATTGAGGCTGTTCAGCAGGGTAAGGGATTAAAATTAACGTTTTCTGGTGACAAGCTAGTTTCTCCAAAGGTAGATACTGTTAATGTGGAAATAAAAACAGTCGGTTGGCAAGAATTTATCATTTGTTTAAAATAAAAGTGTGGTGAAATTTATGTTTTTTGATTATGCTCAAATTTACGTTCAAGCAGGTGATGGTGGTCAGGGCATGGTGGCTTTTCGTCGTGAAAAATATGTTCCTATGGGCGGTCCTGCCGGTGGTGATGGTGGTAATGGAGGTAATGTTATTTTACGAGCCGAAGAAGGGCTTTCTACTTTAGCTGATTTTCGTCTCCGTAAACATTTTAAAGCTCCTGCTGGTGAAAATGGTAAAGCTAAAAATATGCAGGGAGCGGCTGGACAGGATTTAATTATTAAAGTACCTGTAGGTACAGTTATTAGATTGGCGGCTAATGGAGAAATTGTTGCTGATTTAAGTCAACCTGGGCAAACCTTTGTAGCTGCACAGGGTGGTAGAGGTGGAAAAGGTAATGCCCGTTTTGTTACATCTGTAACTCGAGCACCCCGTATTGCGGAAAATGGACAGCCAGGTGAAGCTAGATGGCTGCTTTTAGAATTAAAATTATTAGCAGATGTTGGTTTAGTAGGGTTTCCCAATGTCGGTAAATCAACGCTTTTGGCTCATGTTTCCTCTGCTAAGCCTAAAATTGCCGATTATCATTTTACGACACTGCAGCCGCATCTTGGTATGGTTAGTTTGGATTATGAAAATAGTTTTGTCATGGTTGATATTCCAGGATTAATCGCTGGGGCAAGTGAGGGTGTTGGTTTGGGACATCAATTTTTGCGGCATATCGAACGAACCCGTTTGTTGCTGCATGTTTTGGATATGTCGGCCTCAGAAGGACGCGATCCTTTAGAAGATTTTCAAATAATAAATGAGGAATTGGAAAAATACAGTCCTCATTTAAAAGCTAGACCGCAAATTATTGCGGCTAATAAGATGGATTTAACCGGTGCTCAGGAAAATTTAAAGCGTTTTCAGAAAAAATGGGCTGATCAATACGAAATTTTCCCTATTTCGGCGATCACTGGTCGAGGTCTAAAGAAAATGTTATGGCGTCTTGCGGAATTACTTATTGATTTGCCGCCTCAGCCTTTAATCATTCCTAAAGAGGAGCTGTGTCAGGTAAAAGTAGAAAAAAAGGAGCCTTATCAAATAGAATTGGTTGATGGGATATGGGAGGTCACTGGTTCTGAGGTCGAAGCTTTGGTACAAAAATATAATTTACAATATGAAGATAGTATGCGTTATTTCCTTGTGGCTTTAAGACGTTTAGGAGTAGAGGAGGCACTGCGTGAAAAAGGAATTAAAAACGGGGAAACGGTAAGTATTTATGGTTGGCAATTTGAGTTTCTCGATTAGTGGTAAAGATTCCCGCTTAATAGCTATAGTTACCCATGCTATAATAAGGCTCGGAGGTTTTAGACCTGCGAGTTTTTTTATGGAGTGGAGGAAATACTGTGGATCCGTTAACACATGGATTAGTTGGTATGGCTTTGGGTTTACAAAATGGGGGTTCTCTTTCTTTAGCTAATGGTACCTTGGTAGCTAGTGTAATTGGCAGTCTTTTGCCTGATGCTGATATTGTTTTTCAAATCAGAGGTGATTATGCCTATTTAAAACAACATCGGGGTTTTTCCCATTCCCTACCTACTGCGGTAGTGGCAGCTGCCCTTACTGGTTGGGTATTAACTTTTTTTTATCCTAATTATGGTTTTGGCGGACTTTTCGCCGGGGTTTTAGTAGGTTTTTTATCCCATTTATTTTTGGATTTATTAAATTCTTATGGGGTGAAAATTTTATGGCCACTAAGTCAGCGAAAATACACTTTAAATTTATTGCCCTTATTTGACCCTTTTTTAGTACTGATTTGTCTTTTAAGTAAACAATCTGTCTTTTGGGGGTTGGTGGGATTTTATTTAGGTGGGCGTTGGTTGTTAAAAAAATGGGCTGAGAAAATTTTACGTACTAGGTTTTTTCCGGAAAAATGTTTGTTTTCTTTAAATGTGCTGCCTGCTAGTGCTAATCCTTTGCTTTGGGATTTTATTTTAGAAACGGAAAATAAGTTTATTGTAGGCAGTCTCCATTTAGCTAAGGGCAGTTGTCAGATCTTTCGAAAGTTGGTACGTGTGCGTGAAGATTTGGCGGCTATTTTTCAAAAAACTCTTTTGGGGCAGTTGTTTAGGGAATTTACACCTTTTTATCATTTCTATGTGGAAAAAGAAGATGAAAAATTGGTTTGTCGTTTTATGGATTTAAGGTATCGTGTTCAAGACCGTTTTCTGCATAATGGTACTTTAGTAATGGATTCACAGGGCAGAGTAATTAAGGAAATATTTCAACCTTATAGTCCTGCTCATGTAATTTCATTATGAATTCCTTTAGAAAAGTATTTGTAGGGCATACTATTAACAAATAGTATTTAAGGAGTCTGGGATGCCCAAAAAAGAATTGTTTCAAAAATTGTACCTGGCAGAATTGCGCAGCCGTTTAGCCTCTGTATCTTTGGGGGAATTATTATTAATTTTGAAAAATGTTGTTTTACCTGCTGGTAAGTTAAGAGAACATAAGGATAATTATGCCCTGGTTGCTTATGCACAGAAAACCTGGGCTTTTATTTATCTAGATATTTATGGGGAAGAAGCTCTCAGTTTGTCTGAATTGTTATCTGCTATTCGGCAATGTCAAAGAAGTAAGTTAAAGTTAATTAAGGTTTTTGTTCCGGGTGAATTAGCTTTTTCCCCTAAAGAATTAACTTTTTTACCTGCAGAAATTGATTTGGATTTATATTTTGGGGAACGATTTTGGTCTTTGTTAGCTGCTACCTCTTTAGCACCTAATGTGACTATGTTAAGGGCAAGGGCCGCTTCTACACCTAGGCGTTTGCAGGTAATTAAGCAGCAGATTTTGAAAAAAAGACGTCAGCGGGGTTATTTAATTTACGGAGTTTGTTTGTTAGTTATGGCCAGTTTGCAATTGGGGAATTTTTATTTAAATGTGGTTTCTGGTTTGTTTTTATTATTTTTGGCTCTTCTAGTAGGTATTCAAAAAGGGGAGACTGCTGTAAAGTAGTCTCCCCTTGGTGGTTAATATTGCGTAGTGTTCATGTCCTCATGTTGGTTTTCATGTTGTACACCTTGTTGGATTGCACTTTCGAAGACTTTATATTGGGGTTCTTCTTGTTCGATATAATTACATCTAGCCTTCATGCCTTGACAAATAGATTCAAGCTGCTGTGAGTATTCGGCAAACATTTTTTTTGCGGTTTTGTCTTCAGTTTCTAAGGCAAATGATTTTAAATCAGCACAAGCAGATTCCAAGGAAGCTAAAGTCTGGTGCATTTGTGTTCCTACAGTCAATTTACCACCTCCTGCGTGATCTTCCGGCCGGCATTTTTATTGTGTGCTAAAGCAAAAATATTATTCATATTTTATTTATTCCCCAAAAAATTAACAGTACACCACTTAAAATAATTAACATTTTTTCCAAAGAGACTTGGGAACTGATTCCTACTAAACCTAAGGATGTAACGGTAATCATAATTAAAGGTCCGACTAAAGCTAAGACACTGTTAATTTTTAGGGCTGTTTCCACACTGCGAAAATGAAGCATGAAAAATCCTGCTGTGATTTCTAAACATCCGGAAAAAATTCTTAAACAACCCATCCAAAAAGCCATGGATAAAATAGGGTGCATTTTTTTCACCTCTAGAGAAATCTATGCTAGGGAAAAGGTTTTAAGAATGTTAATTTTGGCATAGGTTTTTATGAGACGTTTTTCGGGAGGGAAGTTAATGTGGGGTGAAACAGGATTAATTTTTTTAATTATTATTGGTATTTTGGGAAAAGCCCCTTTAATCGCGATTGCGGCCTGTATTTTAATGGTCTTAAAATTATCTCACCTCACTCATTATTTTCCTTTGATTGAGCGGCGGGCCTTAGAAATGGGGTTGCTTTTTTTAATGCTTTCTGTATTGACACCTTTGGCTCGGGGTAAATTTTCTACATCAGAATTAAAGGCCGGGCTTTTTTCGGGAATCGGTTTGTTTGCTTTTTTAGGTGGTGCTGTGGCTACTCATTTAAATGAGGCAGGTTTAAGTTTATTACAAGCTCATCCGGAATTATTGTTTGGTTTAATTATTGGCTCCTTAATCGGAATTATTTTTTTGGGGGGAATTCCGGTGGGTCCCTTGATGGCGGCGGGTTTAGCAGCTCTTTTTATAAAAATAATAAATTTTTGGCGATAATTTATTATTCCGGGGAAATACTAGTGTGGAGATTACTAGTCAAAAGGAGTAACTAATGTCCACTAAAAAAATGTTCCCTGGTTTAATTTTATGTGGGGTGCCTTTTCTAATGGTTCTAGGTAATTCTATGTTAATTCCGGTTTTACCCCAAATGAAGGCAGCTCTTTCACTTTCTCAGGTTCAGGTTGGTTTAGTAATTACGTTATTTTCCGTACCAGCGGGTGTTATAATTCCTTTATTTGGTTTTTTATCTGATCACATCCGGCGTAAACCAATTATTATTATTTCTTTGATTATTTATGCTTTGGGAGGATTATTGGCGGGATTTGTGGCTGCAGCCGGATGGAAAAATGCTTATTTTTTTATTATGATTGGTCGGATTATACAAGGCATTGGGGCTGCGGGAACCGCCCCTTTAGCGATGGCCTTGGTAGGAGATTTATATCAAGATAAAATGCGGGGTAGGGTACTAGGTTTTTTAGAAGGGGCCAATGGTTTGGGTAAAATAGCTAGCCCCATTATTGGATCTTTAATTGGTCTTTTAGCATGGTGGGCGGTTTTTTTTCTTTTCCCCTTATTGTGCATTCCTTTAATTTTGGGATTATGGTTTGGTATTCAAGAACCTGTTAAGCAAAAAGAGGCTCTTTCCTTTACAAGATATGGAAAAGATTTAGGGGAAATTTTTCAATGTAAAGGTTTTGCTTTACTTGGGGCCTTTTTGGCTGGGGCTACAGTCTTGTTTGTTTTATTTGGTTTACTGTTTTATCTTTCTGATTTTTTGGAAGTAAAATATCAGTTGGAAGGGGTAAAAAAAGGTTTAATTATTGCTATCCCGGTTTTAGCAATGACTATCACCTCTTCATTGGTAGGTTTTTTTATTACTCGTTCAGCCGGATTATCTAAAATATTGGTTTGTTTGGGCTTGGGTTTAGTAAGTGGGGCCTCTTTTTTATTAGTTTTTTTCAAGGAAAGGGCTT
>DUTS01000049.1 GCA_012841935.1 Clostridia bacterium | reverse complement strand
GGTATGCATTTGAATATTGCTAGTCCTCAAAGAATACAAAAAACCATTGATTTCTTGCGGGCACAAAAGATTAAAAATGTTGTGCCACTACATTGTACGGGTATCATGGCTATTACCGAAATCAAACGAGCTTTGGGTGACAATTGTTCTCTTTATTGTGCCGGTGATGCCTGGGAAATTGTTTAAGGGGGAGAAAAATGCGGCGATTTGTTACGTTTTTATTAATAATTGTTTTTTGTTGTAGCTTTTTAGGGTGTACTACTGAGTTAGAAGAAAGGTATTTAGGTGAAGATACTTTATCGGAAGAAATGATTGCCACTTGGTCGGCAGATCTTTTTCGCAGTGGCTTTATATTTGAGGAAAATTATTTAGTTTCTCCCTTGTCGGTATTATTGGCCCTTTCCATGACGGCAAACGGTGCCGCGGAGGAGACACTTTGGCAAATGGAACAAGTTTTGGGTGCTAAAAAAGAACATTTAAATGCTTATTTTTTAAATAATTTGCCTGCCTTAAGAAGTGAGGATTTACAGATAGCTAATTCAATTTGGCTTAATGAAAATGAAGCTTTAGAAGTAGTTCCCCAATTTCTGGAGTTAAATCAGACTTATTATCAAGCCCTGATTAATCAGGAAAAGTTTAATTTTCGAACTACTGAAAATATTAATGGTTGGGTAAAAAAGAATACCAGGGGCATGATTGAAAAAATTATTGACGAGATTAACCCAGATAGTGTTCTCTATTTAATTAATGCCATTGCCTTTGATGCCCAATGGGAAGAAACATATCCTGCCGAACAGGTTCACGAGGATTCTTTTACTAATTACCGCGGGGAAGAGACACGCGTAAAATTAATGCAGTCTGAAGAGAGTATTTATTTAGAAGATCAAAAAGCACGAGGTTTTATTAAACCTTATGCAGGGGGTAAATATAGTTTTGTTGCTATTTTGCCTGCTGATTTGGAGGAATATGTGCGAGAAATGAAGGGTGAGACTATTTTAAATTTCCTTAATTCAGCCCGTAAAGTTAAAGTAGATGCATATTTGCCTCGTTTTTCTTATGATTATGGTTGTAAATTAAATGATGTTTTGATTGCTTTAGGTATGGAGCAGGCATTTCAGCCTACCCAAGCGGATTTTTCACAGATGGCTAAAGTTAAGGGTGAAAATATTTATATTGATGAAGTTTTACACAAAACATTTATCGAGGTAGATGAAAAAGGCACTAAAGCCGCTGCCGTTACTTCTGTTGGGATTATACCGACTACTGCTATACAGAATGAAGAACGTCAGCAAGTTAAATTGGATCGTCCTTTTCTTTATTTAATTATTGATGAAGCTGCGAGTTGGCCCGTGTTTATGGGGGCTGTCATAGATTTGGAGGTTTAAAATGGAGAAAAAAGGCTCCTTATTTTTACCTTTTTATCCTTTATTAAAAAAGTTGGGAAGTGGTGTTTATGTTTAAAAATTTAGATCAGCGTGTGAGAGATTACAAAGAAAAAAGTAATTTTTTAACCAAAGTACTCACAATAGTGAAAATGTATGAAACTAGTGAGGAACTTCAAAAGAAAATTAAAGAAACAATTATTGATTTAAATCAGGTGATGTTTTCGGAAATAAAAACAGTCGAACCGGAAGATTTAGCAATCGGGAATTTAAAATCGGAGTTGTTAAAACGCTTTCAGGCAAAAGATACCCAAGGAGTATTTGTAAATTTAGTATGGTTAATAAATCAAAAATATAATAAGGGAATTACCCCTTTTGAACAATGGTTGGAATTAAAGGTCACTTTGTTAAGTTATCAAGAACTGCAAAAACAGCGTTTGCAGGATTTAAACAATTCTGGAAAAGATTCCCCTTATCTTCTTCAGGAAAAAAAAGATTTAATACAACAGGAATCTGTACTGAGCGAAATTGTGGCTAAATTAGATCCCTTTGCTTATGAAAGAAGGGGTGAAGAAGATATATATACCCAAGATTGTGAGCAAGCCAAGCAGTTATTGGAA
Organism: Clostridia bacterium; assembly: GCA_012841935.1. NCBI lineage: Bacteria > Bacillati > Bacillota > Clostridia > Clostridia bacterium. Next base: position 14,420 of record DUTS01000049.1, on the reverse strand, counting down.
AAAAGGATAAAGGCTTTAGGCAAACAGGGTTATAGACATTTTAGTATAATGCAGCCTCAAAAAGAGTCCCTAGTACGTTAAAAAAGCTTCTAAAAGTTTAGTATTTTGATTTTACAATTTGACTGCATATGGAATGAGTCGGTGTTTTGATCGCTATTTTGGCAGTCGTGTGACCACTGGTCACACCTTAAATAGTTTAGGCTGAAAAAATTAAAAATAGGTTAACAAAATGATAGAGGCCTATTATGGAAAAAATACCAACTAAGAATTGGCTGCCATAATAGGCTAAAGTAAAATTTTGCTTGGTTGTAAAGGGAATGATCAGTAAAAAAAGGATCAGGGTACCTAGTTTGTAGCTAATAGCCAAACTAGGGTGCAAATAAAATAATTGATAAAAAAAGGGATTAAGTTCGACTGTAGGACCAAAATGCTGTATCAGCCAAAGGGTTATTCCCAAATCAAAAATATTTAAAAGACTAAAAATTAGTAATGAATAAAGGATTTTTTGTTTCAACATACTATTAGTTTAAGCAGTTTGTGAATTAATTATACTTAGGGAGATTAAAAGAATGGGTCAGCTATTTTCCCTTAGCGAACCTTTCATAGCTACGAGAGGTTTAATAGAGATCACAAATAAGGTACACTACAAGTAATTTAATTTTTAAAATTAAAGGAGGCTTTTTAATGAGTGAATTTAAAGCTATAAGGTGGCAACAAAGATTTACCAACTTTGAGAAATCATATAAATCTTTAAGTAAATATATTGATAAACCTATTGAGACGGAGTTGGAACGTGCGGGTATTATACAATTATTTGAAATCTCATTTGAGCTTTCATGGAAACTTATGAAAGATTATCTGGAATTTCAACAATTAATTGTAAAAAGTCCCAGGGAAGTAATTAAACAGGCTTATCAAATAGAATTAATTGATGATGGGCATATTTGGATTGATGCTTTAACGGATAGAAACTTAACAGTTCATACTTATAATGAGCAGTTGGCAAAAAAAATGGTTGAAGATATTTCCACTATTTATTATCCACAACTTAAAAAATTATATGAAAAATTGGCTAAGGAGCTATAAAATGTATGGACTATTAGAAAGGGACTTTAAATTTATATTAAAAGCTATTAGTGGGTATTCGGAAATCGAAGAAGTTATTATTTTTGGTAGTAGGGCTATGGGAAATTATAAAAAAGGTTCTGACATCGATTTAGCCCTTAAGGGAGAAAAGGTAGATCAAAGGGTGGTAAGAAGATTAACTGATGAATTGGAAGAAGAATATCCGTTACCATATTTTTTCGATATAGTAAATTATAATGACATTGAGGATCAAGAATTGAAACGTCAGATAGATAGTGTAGGAAAAATAATTTGGAAAAGGTAAGCCATCTCAAGATGGTTTAAAATTGTTTCACTACAGCAGAAATCTGTACTAAGGGAAGTTGTGGCTAAATTGAATCCCTTTGTCATGGTGACAGATAAATTAAAAATCACCTTCCAAAAGTTTTTGGATTGTCCGGGTATCTGTATACTTTTTTAAAGGTTTAACCGCGGGCCCGGCAATTATTTCGCCCTGATAGGAAAAGCGGGAACCATGACAGGGACAATCCCAGGTACACTCCGCTGTATTCCAGTTTAATTCACAACCTAAATGTGTACAGGTTGTATTTACCAGATATAGTGTTTTGTCTGTATCAAGAAAAACTCCTACGCGTTCACCATCAAGGTTAAGTATCTTTCCCTCTCCGGGTTTAATTTTTATTTTTGAGGGGATGGGTTTGATTTTACCTTCTATAAATTGTCCGGCCTTATTAATATTTTGGCTGATAAAGGTTTTGGCAGAAGCACTGATTGTTTTCCGGCTGGGATTATAGGCTGGCAGCCAATCGCTTTCACCTTGGACTATTAGATCTTTTAAAATTATGGCAGCTGCCATACTATTAGTCATTCCCCATTTGCCATAACCGGTAGCTAAATAAAGGCCGGGAGTTTGATCAGTGAGCTGTCCCACATAAGGTAAAGTATCTAAGGTCATACAGTCCTGAGCAGACCAATGGTAAGCCTTTTCTTTTATCGGGAAATGTTTCCGGGCAAAATTCCAAAGGGCCTGATAATGCTTGCTGGTGTCTTTACTTTGTCCTGTTAGGTGGTGTTCACCGGCAATAAGGATTAGTTCACCCTGTGGTGTAATTTGGCTGCGTATGGAACGGGTCGGTGTTTCGGCATTAATGTACATGCCGCCCGGAAATTTTTCTTCACTACTTACGGCGGTAATATAGGAGCGTTCAAGATATAATTTGCTGAAAGTAAATCCTGGATAATTATAAAAAGGATAGTGAGAAGCCATAATGACTTTTTCGGCAATTATTTTTTTACCAGTGCTAGTTTCTAAAAGATAATTATTGCCGAGAGTCATTTGGGTTATTCTGGTATGTTCGTAAATGCTTACTTTTTTTCTAGTTAGTTTTTTGGCTAGGGCCAATAGGAATTTACGGGGATGAAATTGGGCTTGTTGGCTAAAAGCAAGGCCAGCTTTAATATTAATCGGTAGAGGAATTTCGGTTAAATAGTTTGTTTGAAAACCGAGGGATTCGGCGGCTTTTGTTTCTTGCTTTATTTTCTCTATATATTTTTCTTCTTGGGTAAAAAGATAAGCTGTTTGAGAAGTAAAATCACAGGTAAAGTTGTTTTCTTTAATTATAGTATGATAATGTTTTATAGCGGCCTGATTGGCCGCGGCATATATGGCTGCTATTTCGCCGCTTATTTTTTTCAAATATGCATATTTTAAACCATGCTGGGCCGTTATTTTGGCTGTCGTGTGAGCGCTGGTTCCTTTGGCGATTTCTTGAGCTTCGAAAATTGCTGTTTGCACACCTGCCTTTTGTAGCCAGTAGGCACTGAGTAGGCCACTAATTCCACCGCCAATAATGGCCACATCTATTTTTAGGTCATTTTGGAGTTGAGGATAATTGCTTTCTGGTTGAAAGGTTAACCAGTAAGATTGCGGTAAATTCATTTACTTCCTCCCTAAATAGTTTAGGCTGAAAAAATTAAAAAGAGGTTAATAAAATTGACTGCATACTATTAGCTTGAGCGGTTTGTGAATTGATTATACCTAGGGGGATTAAAAGAATGGGTCAGCCATTTTTCTTCAATAAAAATTGTGTTATTGGTGATCAAGATTATTTATATTTTCGTTTGCAAAAGGCGATTGCCCGTGCCAAAAAAATTGACCTTTTGGTCGCTTTTTTAATGGAGTCAGGGGTAAGGCTTTTGGAAAATGATTTATGTCAGGCTGTAGAGCGAGGAGCGGCTTTGCGCATATTGTGCGGCAATTATTTGCAGATTACTCAGCCTCAAGCTCTTTATTTGTTAAAGGATTTATTGGGAGAAAAAGTTGACTTGCGTTTTTATAATCAGCCCCAAAAGGCTTTTCATCCTAAGGCTTATCTGTTTGAAAATGAACAAGGGGGGGAAATTTTTGTTGGTTCTTCCAATCTTTCGCGTACGGCTTTAACCGATGGCCTAGAGTGGAATTATCGAATAACTGCTGAGAAAAGTCCTCAGGATTATCATTATTTTAAACAAACTTTTGAGGAGCTTTTTTTAAATCATTCTATAATAATTAATGATCAGGAATTACGTCGATATTCAAAAAGTTGGAAAAAACCTAAGCTCTTTGAAATAGCTGGTAAGTTTCAAGAAATTCAAGATGAATACCAATTAGAGGCAAGTAATCTGATTAAATATCCGCGTCCTTTGGGTGCACAAATTGAAGCCTTATATGAATTAAAGCAAACTCGCCTCGAGGGCTGGGATAAAGGTTTGGTTGTCGCGGCCACAGGAACGGGAAAGACTTTTTTGGCGGCATTTGATTCACAAAATTTTAAAAGAGTATTATTTGTGGCACATCGTCAGGAAATTTTAGAACAAGCGGCACGTACTTTTCGTTGTGTGCGTCCAGAGACTGCATTTGGTTTTTTTACTGGTGAACGAAAAGATATTAATTGTGATCTTTTAATGGCTACAGTACAAACTTTAAGTCAGCCGGAATATTTGCAGATAAAATATTTTTCCCCGCAATACTTTGATTATTTGATAATTGATGAATTTCATCATGCGGCTGCCGATAGCTATCAACGTATTTTAGATTATTTTCGGCCCCGTTTTTTATTGGGTTTGACGGCAACACCTGAAAGAATGGATAATCAAGATGTTTTTGCTTTATGTGATTATAATTTAGTTTATGAAGTAAGGTTAAAAGAGGCCATTAATAAAGGTTGGTTAGTTCCTTTTCGTTATTATGGTATTTATGATGAAACTGATTATAGTGATTTGGAATATCGGCAGGGCCGTTACTGTACCGAAGAATTGGAACAAGTTTTACAAATAAATCGGCGTGCTGATTTAATTTTACGACATTATTTGCAGTATAATAGTAGGAGGGCTTTAGGTTTTTGTGTTAGCCGCCGTCATGCTATTTTTATGGCACAATATTTTTTGGAAAAAGGTATTCAGGCTGCCGCAGTTATTAGCGGTAATCAGCAAACTGTTGGTGTGCTTGAGCGTGATCAAGCCCTGCGTAAATTTAGACAGGGTAAACTTAAGGTGCTTTTTTCTGTAGATTTATTTAATGAAGGTTTAGATATTCCCACTGTGGATTTGGTGATGTTTTTAAGACCTACTGAATCACCTACAGTTTTTTTGCAGCAATTGGGTAGGGGCTTAAGAAGAAGTAAAGGGAAAAAATATGTTAATGTTTTAGATTTTATTGGTAATTATAAACAAGCACCTTTAATTCCTTATTTATTGACAGGAAAAAGTCCAAATTTGACGAAGCAAACAAAAGGCAGTGGTTTTTTGCCGGAAGAACACGAATATCCGCAGGATTGTTTTGTTAATTTTGAGCTTCGTTTAATTGATCTTTTTAAAAAAATGTCGTCTGAAGAGAAGAGTTTTCGTGAAAAAGTATTGGCCGAGTATCGGCGAATTAAGGATTTTTTGGGGGAAAGGCCATCTCGTTTACAGATGTATACTTATTTAGATGCAGATATTTATCAATTGATGTGTACTCGTAAAAAGGATAATATTTTTCGCGATTATTTAAGTTATTTGGAACTGCTTGGTGAATTAACTATGGCCGAAAAGGAACTTTTGGATACAAAAGCACATGACTTTATTCGGTTGGTGGAAAATACGCGTCTGACTAAGATGTATAAAATACCTGTTTTTCTCGCTTTTTATAATCAAGGAAAAATGAAATTAAGTATTAATTCCCAAGAAATTTACGAAAGTTTCCGTCAGTTTTATCAAGTAAGTTCCAATGCTATTGATCTTCTTAGGAGTAAAAATACGCGGGATTATCAAACCTGGGGGCCAAAAGAATATTTGCGTTTGGCTTGGGAAAATCCGCTTCATTTTCTAGAGCAAACTGCCCCGGAAATGTTTTTTTCTCGGAATGGCTGTTTTTGCTTGTCCGCGGATTTAGAGAGTTATTTAAATAAGTCGGCTTTTTTACAGCATTTTAAAGACGTCCTTGATTATCGAACCCGCCGTTTTTATAAAGAGAGATTGGAAAAACATTTAAAAGAGTGGGGTGGTTCAATATGACCAAAATGATAAAATATGATAAATTAGTAAGGGATAGGATTCCCGAAATCATTGAGGCAGATGATAAAAAGGCTTTAACTAGGGTTTTAGGAATTGAGGAAACAAAAAATTATTTAGGTTTAAAATTAAAAGAGGAATTGGAAGAATATTTAACAAGTAATCAAGTAGAAGAATTAGCTGATTTACAGGAAGTAATTTTTGCTTTGCTGGAATGCCACGGCATTACACGGTCTGAATTTGAAAAAATTAGATTAAAAAAGGTAAAGCAGCGAGGGGCCTTTTCCCGAAAATTACTTTTGGAGGCGGTAATCGAGTAAGGAGGCCTACTATGCGTTTGTTTATTGCCATTAATTTTTCCTGGGAACTGAAACAAGCACTAAATGAACAGATTGAAAAATTAAAAACTATCGCCTATAGGGGGAATTTTACTTTACCGGAAAACTTACATCTAACTTTAGCTTTTTTGGGTAAAGTTGAACCTTTTAAAATTCCCTTAATTAAACAAGCCATGCAGGGGGTAGAGGTAGCTCCTTTTAAATTAACCTTGGGTGGTTTAGGTGTTTTTCGGCGTAAAGATGGCGACCTTTATTGGCTGGCTGTTCAAAAAAATAGCTACTTGTTATCACTTCATGAACAGTTGTGGAAGGGATTGGTGGAGTGGAATGGGAAAGAGCGTTTTCGACCTCATATCACTTTGGGACGGAGGGTGTTTTTAAAAGAAAAATTATTATGGGAAGAATTTGGGGAAAATTGGGCAATAACTGTTCAAGAAATTAGTTTAATGCAGTCTGAACGAATTAAAGGTAAATTAATTTATCGAGAAAAGTATGTAAAAAAACTTTAGGCAAAGGGGGAAAAGATGGCATTTTTTATTGTCGAAACAATTATTGGTGAGATTGGTTTGGAAGAAAAGGACGAAAAATTAATACGGGTTTATTTGCCTAATGAAAAAATAAACAAGGAAATTAGGGCTACACCCTTGCTTAAAAAAGCGGCAAAAGAGTTACAGCAATATTTATGTGGTGAATTGGAGAGGTTTACCCTGCCTTTGGAATTAACAGGTAGCTTATTTATGCAAAAAGTGTGGCGGGAATTAGAAAATATTGCTTATGGTACCACGGTCACTTATGGGGAAATAGCTCAAAGAATTGCTCAGCCGAGGGCGGCTCGTGCTGTAGGAATGGCCTGTCGGCGTAATCCTTTGCCTTTCTTTATCCCTTGTCATCGGGTAGTAGGAAGTAAAGGAAAATTAGTTGGTTATCGTGGTGGCTTGGAATTAAAAAAATGGTTATTGGAACTAGAAGTATGTCAGATTTAATGTTAATTTATTCTTTATTGGCTCAGGCTTATGGTTGTTTAGAGTGGTGGCCAGCCAAAAGTCCTTTTGAAGTGATGGTAGGGGCAGTTTTAACACAAAATACGGCTTGGCGTAATGTGGAGAAAGCCTTGGCTAATTTAGGGGAAAATTGTACCCCACAATTTATAGCCGAGGTTTCTCGGCAAGAACTAATTACCTTAATTCGCCCTTGTGGGTTCTATAATCGAAAGGCCGCTTGTTTAAAGGATTTGACCTTTTGGTTTAAAAAATATGATTATGCTTTGGCAAAGGTGAAACAAGCGACAGGGCCATGTTTACGAAGTGAATTATTGGCAATTAAAGGAGTAGGCAAGGAAACGGCGGATTCTATATTGACTTATGCCTTGCAAAAACCTTATTTTGTTATTGATGCATATACTCGTAGGATCTTGAGCAGATGGGGCTTTAAATTGCCAAAGGCTTATGATATTCTTCGAGAGCAAATTGAAAGTAATTTGCCTTTAGACTTAGAATTTTACCAGCAGTTTCATGCTTTGTTTGTTGAATTGGGTAAAAGGCAGTGCCGAAAAAAACCGCTGTGCACCGGTTGTCCTTTGGAAATCGGTTGTCAAAAATTAGGAGGCTGATATGGCTAAAGAAAGTATTTATAAATATTTAACAAAAATGGCGGCAGAAAATCCACATTTGCCTTATGTTTTTCAAAATCCTTTTACGGCTGGTGCTCGGGATGTTGATTTTTTACTAGGTGAAAATAATCTTCCTTTTTTACTCGAAGAACAATTAGCTCTGGAATTAGCTGAATTAATTTCGGTTTGTGTTAAAACACAAGAGATTACCAAAAAAACACGCATTTTTTTAGCCAAAAATCCTTTATATGCTTATTTAATGAGATTAAATAAGCGTTTAAAATTGCATTTGAGCGAAGGTATTTTAGATCGAGAAGGTTTATATTCTTTAGGTATAAAACTGGCTACCGAAAGTAGATTTGTTAATGAAGTAAAATTAGGTATACTTCTTTTAGGCTTTTTTGAAAATGATTTGGTTAAACAAATTATTAAAACATTGGGCTTACATAGTGAATTTACATTATATGCTGTGGAAGCAGCTAAAAATTTTAGTAATTATAATCAGTTTTTATTTGAGTTGGTACAAAATACGCTTGGTTATGGTAAATTGGCTGCTCTAACTTTATTTCATCCAGTAAAACCAGAACACAAGGAATGGTTTTTTTTAGCTGGTTCTCTTAATCAAGTAGAACCAAATATTGCGGCCATGATTTGTTTAGATAAAATTGATATGGGTTCCTTTTACCAAACTTTAACTTTAACTTCCGAAAACTTTTCGCGTTTAGCGGCTTTATTGGCTTATGCCGCGGAAAATAGTAATATTAAAGAATTTCAATTTAGTTTAATTCTTGTGGAAAAGTTTTTGCAAAATTTCCCCCGGTATGGTAAATCTTTTTTAGATTTGGCCTGTTTGGTAATTTTGGAAAGGGATATGGGGGTCTATCGGGAATGGCATGCTGTGGAGGAAAATGGTTGGACAGGTACACGGGAAAAGTATGTACGGGAATTAGCTAAAAAGATTATGGCCCAGTCTAGGTGGAAAAATGTGATTTTGCGGGAATTAGCCGAGCCACGGGAGGAAACTAGTTTATTACTTACAGTACTTTCTAGATTTAAGTTAATACCACAATTTGAAAGTTTTATTCCTCTTTTGGAAAGGGATCCTTTTGATTTGGCATTATTAGATTTTTGTTTACATAAGTATCCAGGTGTGTATTTGCAAGATGTTTATTTATATTTATCTTATGTACTACCAGAGGATATTTTTCAGAAGCCTTTGGCTGCACCAGAAGAAATCGGTTCTTATTATCAACCTAGTTTATGGTTGATGACTTTAATTGAAGTTTTGCAAAAAATGAGAACCTATGAAGAAGAATTATTGCTTCGCTGTTTAACAGCTCGTTATGTAGGTGTGCGTCAGGCGGCACTGCGGGCTTTACGTACATTTAAAATTGAATGGAGTAAATCTGTAAGACCGGCTTTGCAGGAAGCTTATTTGGGGGAACCGGCAGCGGCATTGCGTGAAGACTGGCGGCGTTTATTGCGTCGTAAAAAAGGTAATCGGGAAAAGAAACGTCGTTATGTAGAGTTGCAGGAATGTGAAATTTTACCAGCTTCTTTTGATACAAAATTGTTAACAACGGAAATTGCCGGGACCTTTTTTCATGATTTGCAGGCTGTAGAGGTTAAAACCGGAGATTTATTATATTTAGTACCAGAACCGGAAAATAAATATGATGCTCATGCTGTTTTGGTTACTACAACGGCAGGTTACGTTTTAGGTTATTTACCGCGTACTGATAATAAAAAAATTGTTCAATTATTAGCCGGCGGGGAAAGATTGTATGCACTTTTTGCTAGCGAAGTTTTAAAACCGGGAAAGGCTAAAATTGAAATTATGGTTAATAAAAGACCGCTCGCATCTGGTAAAATTGTTCAGTTTCCACCAAGTGAAGGGTAAAGGGATCATTGTTATTGGTACTGTGATATGTGAGGAGCTAAAAGTATGAAGTCAAAATCGTTTTTGGCAACAAAAGAACGTCTGCTTTTGATTTTGGGAATTATTTTAATCGCATTTAATTTAAGACCAGCTCTTACCTCCTTAGGCCCCCTCATTGGTTTAATTCGTATTGAAAGTACCTTTTCTAATAGTCTTTTGGGTTTAATTACTACTTTGCCTTTATTGGTTTTTGCTTTGCTTTCCCCATTGGTACCGTCTTTGGCACGTTATTTAGGTAATGAAAAAGCTTTGTTTGCGGGTTTGCTTATTTTAGCCCTGGGTATTGTGGTACGTTCCATACCAATGGTTGGTAGTTTGTTTGTGGGTACACTGTTAATCGGGGTGGGTATCGTGATCGGTAATGTTTTGTTACCTTCACTAATTAAGGATCGTTTACCTAAAGAAATAGGTAAAATGACCGGTCTCTATTCTACGGCTATGGTTGGTTTTGCCGCTTTGGCTTCCGGGGTTAGTGTGCCTCTGGCGGAAAGGTTAAAGGGTGGTTGGCGGGCAGCTTTGGGATTTTGGATGATCACAGCTGTGTTAGCAATTATAATTTGGCTGCCGCAATTAAAATATAAAGGTCAGGTTTTAACTTATCGTCAAAAAGGATTATGGACTTCACCATTGGCTTGGCAGGTAACCCTTTTTATGGGTTTACAATCTTTTTGTTTTTACATAATTATTGCTTGGCTCCCGGAAATTCTGGTTAGTTATGGTACCAATATTTCTCAAGCTGGTTGGTTGTTGGCTTTTAATCAGTTTATCAGTATTCCCGGTGCTTTGTGGGCTCCAATAGTTGCCGAACGTATGACTCAACAGCGTAAATTAGTTTTGGGGATTGGGCTTTTATATTTAATTGGTATTAGCTGTATGTTATTTAATTCTAATTTTATAGTTTTAACTCTTGGTACTTTAATTCTTGGTTTTGGTCAAGGGGCTAGTGTTAGTTTAGCTTTTACTTTTTTTGTGCTTAGAACGCGTAATGCTTGGGAAGCAGCGGGTTTATCAGGGATGGCCCAAGCTTGTGGCTATTTATTGGCGGCACTTGGCCCTTTATTAATTGGTTTTCTTTTTGATGCTACCCAACAATGGACCTGGCCTCTTTTGGTGCTTTTGTTGGCTAGTTCGGTCATGATTTTAGCTGGTTGGGGTGCTGGACGTAATCAATATGTTGAATTTGAAAAAAAATAAACTGATTTTTACCTCCTGAGAGGGGGTCTTTTTTTTGACAGCTATTGACAAAAAGAGGTAATGTGTTAAAATATGGTGCATATGGGAGAACATTGTTATTTTATAAAGAGGTAGGGGAGATATGGGAAAAAATGTACATCAGGGACATCGTCAAAGAGTACGAGAAAGATTTTTAGAAGAAGGTTTGGATGGTTTTGCTGATCATCAGGTTTTGGAATTATTATTATTTTATTGCATTCCGCGACGGGATACCAATAAATTGGCTCACCGTTTAATTAATGAGTTTGGTACATTAGCTAATTTATGTGAGTCAAGACCAGAGGATATTATCAGACGCTGTCAGGTCAGCAAAAATACGGCAATTTTAATTTCTTTAGTTCCTCATTTGGCACGTCGTTATCAGCAAAATCGTTGGCGGGAAAAACCATTTTTGGGTGGTTCGGCTGAGGCGGGACGTTATGCAATTTCTTTGTTTGTCGGGCGAGTTTACGAAGCTTTTTTTATGTTGTGTTTGGATGGACAAAATAGGCTTAATGAGGCCGTTTTAGTTAATGAAGGTACAATTAACGAGGCACCGATTTATCCACGCAATATTATTGAAACCGCACTAAGGTACCAGGCGGTTAAGGTTGTTTTGGCCCATAATCATCCTGGTGGTAGCTTAAAGCCTTCACCAGCTGATTTACAAATAACACAATTGATTAAAAATGCTCTTAAGGCTATTTCCGTAAAGGTAGTTGACCATATTATTGTGGCTGGGGAAGAATACCTTAGTATGGCCGAAGAAGGTTTATTATAGGGGGAACCGGACATGCAGTCATGGCTTAAAATTCATTTGATTATACCGGAAAGAGACAAGAAACTGCTCAGTCAGCTAAGTAAATACTGTCAAATTACCGGCTGGCATCCTACTTGGGAACAAGCATTTACTTGGGCTCACGAATTAAAAGGTGCCAGCCCGGATCTAGTTTTGATTTGTCAACAGGAGCCTTTTTTGGCCCCCAGGGAATTAGAGCAATTAGATCACTTCAGAAAAAAATTAGGCAGTCAGATAGTTTTTTTACTGTCTAGGCGGTTTTTGGCCAATGAAGCTTTAATTGCGGCTTTAATTAAGAGATGTTTTTATGATTTTTGGTTTATGGATGATTTTACTCCCGCGGCCATAAAAGAAGTTTTGTTTACCCGGCGAACTTTAGCTGCAGCCGAGGAGTATCTTTTGGCTCAGCAAAAGGTAAAAAATTATGGGGAATTAAAAAATATTTTTCGACCCTATTATATTAAATCAAACTTACTCGCTTTTTCATCTAGTGCTCATCAGACTTTAAATACCGCTTTGGCTTTATTTACCGCTCTTAATTTGGCTGAACAGGGCTTAAAGGTAGGTTTGATTGAAACAATCAGTGAGGTGCCGCTTTTGGCTTCTTGTTTGTCGGTGGAGCATCCCTATTTAAATACTGCTCATGCTTTAGCCATGTATACAAATGGGAACAAAGCCTTTTTAAAAAACTGTCTAAATCAAGCTGAAAAACATTTAAATGATCCCTATGCTTTAGGGCCTTTGGAACATCTTAAATATTTGCCGTCTACTTTTTATTTCCTTCCAGATGGCATCTCCAATCAGGGAAGGGTAGAAAAGGAAACCTGGTCGGCTTTTTTACAAGATTTAACCCGCTGTCTTATTTTTGAACAAAATTTTCAGTTTATAATTTTTTTGGCTAATGGAGAACATTTTTTTAATCAGGTGGTATTGGAGAAATTCAGTTATTTGAAATTTAGATTGATTGATCCTTTACCGGCTAGTGTTTTTTGGGCTCTGCAGAGACGAAAAAAGTTAGGGGAACAAATTATTTGTACACGTTCCACGAAAAATTTAAGAAAGGAACTTCGCTGTTTGGGGGAAGAACCATTTCTTTATCCCCCAGATGATTTGGAAGGAGATTTTCTTCATTATGTTTATGAACATCAATATCGGAAAATAAGTACAGCCACTCAAAATTTTATTAACAAATTTTTAGTATTATGTGGTGTTAAAGTTGATTTGCTGGAGAATGAAAAAAAGTGGTGGATTAAAGATATTTCTCAATTTTGGCGGAAAGGGGTACTAGCATGTTTTTTAAAAAAAGAAAACACACTCGAGAGCAGGGTAGAACCATAGATTCACAGATAATTGTAGTTTGGGGTGCAGGGGGAAATAATACGGCTGCTTTTAGTCTGAAATTGGCCGAAGAATTGTCCCAATTAGCTCGGGTAATTTTAGTGGAACTTCCCTGTCTAGGAATACCGCGACTTAGTTTTGCTTTGGAAAAATGGGATCATGAGCAAACCATTGAAACTGTTTTAACTAAATATTGGTTTAATGGAACCATTATGGGAAAAGGGTTTTATGAGCATACACCTAATTTAGCCCTTTTACCTATTTCACCCTTTGCCCAGCCAGATAATCCTTTAGTAAATCGGGTCGGGTTGGAGGTTTTAAAAAATTTTCCCGGTCATTTTGCTAATAGTGTTTGGAAAAAGGGTTGGGAAATTGTCTTGTTTATTTGTCAAGGACAATTAATTCATCCTTTAACCTTTTTTGCTTTACAAAGTGCTCAACAGGTTTTCCTACCGGTTAATGATCCTAGTACTATTGCTTATAGCACACTTAATATTAAAAAACTGCAGGATGTTTTTCGCTTTCCAGTACAAAAGTTTAAAGTGGTTGCCCCTCAACATAATGAATTAATTAAAGAGGTAATGGGTGAAAATATAATGGTTTATCGGGAAAACTATCGTGAATTGGTTCTAAGTTGTCTGCGGGAAGTTAAAAAGGCTATTTAGGGAGAGATAAGATGGTTCAGGTTTTTAATCCTTTGGATTATGCCGCACTAGCTAGTGGTGGTGTGGAAGAAATCAAGATTAGTTTAGCTGAGCGTTTACCCCCTTTAATTAAACGGGTTAGGGCTTATTTGCGTGATCAGCATCGGGAAACTTTTGCTCGTTCGGTAATTGATCCTAGGACTCGTGAAATGTTGAAAAAAGTTATTCATGATTATTTGATACAACTTGATGATTTACGTTTACCGCAAAGGGAAAAGGGGGATTTAATCAGGGTAATACAACAAGAAATACTTTATTTTGGTCCCATTCAAAAGGCTTTGGATGATCCTCAAGTAACTAATATTGATATTAATACTCCTTTTGATGTTTTTATTGAACGTAATGGTGAGGAGGAATTTCGACCAGATATGGCTTTTCGGGATGAAGTTCATTTGGAAAATATTATTAATAAAATGCTGATCCCTATTGGTCGTTCTTTAACTGCTAATGAGCCACATGTAGATAGTTTGTTTGATAATTACCGTATTTGTGCCGTTTTGGGAGTAAAACATGGTGGTATTGCTACTGAAAGTACTTGTGTTTCCATTAGAAAATTTTCTGAGGAAACAATTGCTCCTGATGATCTAGTACGCTTGGGAACCATGAGTGCCCAAATGGATGCCTTTTTTCGTGATGTACTCCCCCGTGCCAATTGTATTATTGCCGGTGCCACTAATTCTGGAAAAACTACTACCTTAATTTCCCTGCCTTTATATTTCGAAAAAAATACCCGCCTGATTACGATTGAAGATAGCCCGGAAATGATGCTGCGGCGTAAAAAGGCTTTTCGAGAATATCGCAATATTGTTTCTTTACAAACAAAGGATCATGAAAATCCGGAAAAAAGATATGATATTGCTAAATT
>DUTS01000048.1 GCA_012841935.1 Clostridia bacterium | reverse complement strand
TAAATTCGCGGCGATTTCCTGTGGACTATATTTTCCTTGATGAGTCCGTAAAAATTGTAATACTTTTTTTTGTAAAGTGACATATTGGTGTGCACTTTTTTTACCTAATTCCACACCAGGCTGATCATAAGCATTAAGATTTAACAAATAAGCATATAAGCCCACCACCCTTTCCCAAAGGGCAACCAAAACTCCCAAACTATAAGGTGTTAGTTCTTTTAAGCTGAGAGTTAAAGATTCTCTGCCTTTTTGTAAAAGTGCTTGACGAGTACCTTCCAAAAAAGCCTTAAGATAATCACCACAAGTGAGGTCCTCTTCAATAAAAAGTGGCTGATATTCACTTTGAATTACTTCCAAAAAAACAACAAAAAAATCATCTTTGCCTTCAAGCAGTTGCTGGACATAGGCGTGCTGATCTGTAGAACCTTTATTTCCATAAACAGTTAAACCCTGATTAACCGTTTGACCTGTTAAATCCTTTTCTTTACCTAATGATTCCATGACTAATTGCTGTAAATAACGGGGGAGAGTTTGCAAACGATCCCGGTAAGGTAAAACCACCATATTCCTCTTTTGTTTTTTCTCCACAGCATAATACCACATTAGAGCCATTATGGCTGCGGGATTTTGACTAATATCAGTCCTGCGAGTTACCAAATCACAATCACGGGCCCCTTTTAAAAGGTCCTCACCATCCACTGCTGATAAAAAGGCCGGTAAAAGTCCCACCGCAGAAGTAAGTGAGGTGCGCCCACCAACCCAATCCCAGATATGAAAACAGGCCAACCATTTTTCCTCAAGTGCTTGTTTTTCTAATTTACTTCCTGGACCAGTAATTGCCACCACTTGTCCGGCAAAATCTAAGCTTTGCTCAGCAAAGAAATTCCTTACCACCATAAGACCATTTCTAGTCTCTATTGTACCACCACTTTTAGAAATAACAATAACCAAGGTTTCCCGCAGATAATCCTTTAACTTAGTTAAAAGGGAAATCATAGTTTCCGGATCAGTATTATCTAAAAAATAAGGTTGAAGTCCTTGTTGGGGAAAGACATCAGTGATTAATTGTGGTCCCAAAGCCGAGCCCCCAATACCAATTAACAAAAAGCGGCTAAAAATATGGCCAGTAGGAGAAAGCACCTCACCTGTTCTAATAGCCTGGGCAAACTTTTTTACTTGTAAATAAGTTTGTTCAATAGCCTTTGTCATTTCCAATTGGGGAGCTAAGGCGGGATTTCTCAGCCAATAATGTCCCACCTGACGTTTTTCACTGGGATTAGCCAAGGCCCCATTTTCCAATTCTCGCATTTGTACCAGGGCCTTTTTAATTTTATTTTCCATTTCCGCAAAATATTTTGATGAAAAAGCAAAACAACTATAATCTAAACTTAAACCTAAACTTTCATCCTTAAATAAATATTTTTGATATCTTTCCCAATTATAATTTTCCATCACTGATCACCTAACGATTATATTTTTGTTGTAAAACACGTACCCTTTTAGCTATTTTTGGCTTTAAGTCCCTTTTTTGAAAACGCCACAACCAATTTCCACCAATAGTACCGGGAATATTCATTCTAGCTTGAGTACCTAGTTCCAAAAGATCCTGCAAAGGAATAATTAACCAACGAGCTGGACTTTGATATAAAAGTTCGATAAATTCCCAAGGAGCCTTCTTTAACCATTCAGCTTGCTTACTAGCAGCTAATTGAGGTAAAATTTCTTTTTCATACCAACCCAAAAGGGTATCATTATCATGAGTCCCAGTGTAATAAAAACAGTATTCATCAGCTCGAGTTTGGGGATAATTCTCCCGATCAAGAAACTGTAAAACCTTCATTCCGGGAAAATTAAATTTATCCTTTAACTCCCGAACTTCAGAAGTAATAAACCCAAGGTCTTCAGCCATAAGCGGTAGTGCCCCCAAATATTTAAAAATAACATTAAAAAAATGTTCCCCAGGTCCTTTTACCCAACGACCATTTACCGCGGTTTTTTCCCAACCCCCAACTTCCCAATAGGCCTCAAAACCGCGAAAGTGATCTAATCTAATTATATCTACTAATTCCAACAATACTTTAAACCTTTCCCGCCACCAATAATAATCATCACCAGCCATTTCATCCCATTTATAAATCGGATTACCCCATAATTGACCAGTAGGACTAAAATAATCGGGCGGCACACCACCAACTTTTAAAGGATTACCTGCCTCGTCTAATTCAAAAAGATGAGAAAAAACCCATGCATCACTACTATCATAGGAAACATAAAGAGGTATATCGCCAATAATTTTAAGACCACGTTCATTGGCATATTTTTTTAACGCTAACCACTGCTCAAAAAAGACATATTGTAAAAAACAGTGATATTCAATCTTGTCTTTTAATTTTTCACTCCAAAATTTAAGTGCCAAAGGCTCACGAAAAGCCAAACTAGGATCCCAATAATTCCAAGGTTGATAGGCAAAGCGTTCTTTTAAAGCCATAAATAAAGCATAATCCTTCAACCAAAAAGCGTGCTTTTCTTTAAATTCCAAATAATCCGGGCTTTGTAAACCTTTAACTTTAAACCGAACATAAGCCTTCTGTAGTACCTTTTCTTTAAATTGTCGTACTAAGGGATAATTCACCACTCTATCGGGAAATTCTACTGTTTTAGTTAAATCCTTACGTGCTAATAGACCTTTTTTTCTAAGATCACTTAAACTAATTAACAAGGGATTACCGGCAAAAGCGGAAAATGCCTGATATGGTGATTCCCCATAACCTACGGGATTTAGGGGTAAAATTTGCCATAAACGGAAACCGCCTTTTTTTAGAAAGTTAACAAAATGACGTGCTTCCGCTCCAATTTCCCCGATACCAAATTTCCCTGGTAAGGAAGTAGGATGAAGCAGTACACCACCAGCCCGTTCCAACTGCATATTTTTCCCTCCCTACTATTTTTTAAGAAATACCTTGCCCTCTAGGGGTTGTAAAGTAATGGTTAAAACTTTAGCCTTTCTTGGTCGTTTTTTGGGGGCAGGAAAAATCTCTTGCCATTCACCAGCAATATCCCCGGTTAATTCCAGAGCCATTTTCCGTTTAGCTGTGGGATGACGATTCAAGACTATAAATAGGGATTCACCTTGATAAGTTCTTAAAAAAGAATAGACATCTCCTTCAGCCCATAATGTACGCCAGGAGCCTTTGCGTAAAGCTATAAACCTATTACGCAAAGCAATTACTTGACGATAATGTGCTAATAAATCACGATCTTCGCGTCCCCAAGGAAAAGGACCGCGATTAAAGGGATCAGCATAACCTTCCATCCCCACTTCATCACCATAATAAATAGCCGGCACTCCGGGAAAAGTCATTTGCAAGAGTACTAATAATTGCAAGCGATTTAAAGCCAATCGCCGTTGACGGGGATTTAAACGATAATTTTCCCGTTCTCGTTCACTTAAAGTATGTTCAGGTGGTGCCTCACCTAAAAGAGTTAAAATACGCGGCACATCATGACTGCCGATTAAATTCATAACACTATAGAAATGGTGCCGCGGATAATTTTCATATAAATTCATTAAACGGTGTTGTAAAGTTAAAGCCGTTTCATCACCTAAAATAAATTTTAAAACCATATCCCGAAAAGGATAATTCATCACCGAATCTAATTCTTCACCCCATAAGTATTCTCTGTTTTCACCATAACTAATTTTATGGGAGGCATCCTCCCATACTTCACCTAATAAAACAGACTGAGGATCTACCTCTTTCATAACTTTTCGCATTTCCTTGATAAAGCGATCTGGTAATTCATCAGCTACATCCAAACGCCAACCAGAAGCCCCTTTTTTTAACCAGCGTTTGACCACACTATCCTCATCATATAACATAAAATCCAAATAAGTAGGTTCCAATTCATTCACATTAGGCAAAGTACCGATTCCCCACCAACTTTCATAATCATCTGGATAATGATGAAACCGATACCAACTGTAATAAGGGGAATTAGGAGATTGATAAGCACCTACCTCTGAATAATTACCTTCCCGATTAAAATAAATACTATCACTCCCTGTATGACTAAACACACCATCTAAAATGATACGAATTCCCATTTCCTTGGCCTGTGTACATAATTCCCTAAAAAGGGCCTCATCACCAAACATGGGATCAATTTTTTTATAATCACTAGTATCATATTTATGATTACTGGGAGATTCAAAAATAGGATTGAAATAAATTATACTGATCCCTAATTCTTTTAAATAAGGCAATTTTTTAATTACCCCTTTTAAATTACCCCCAAAGAAATTCCAACGGTGAATCGAACCATCAGGCTCCCGAATATAACAAGGGGTGTCATTCCAATGAGCGTGAAGTAGACAACCTTTTTTAGGATTTTCAATCTTACCCCCTTGCAGACCATTATGAAAGCGATCTACAAAAATTTGATAGATAATTCCCTCTTTAAACCAGTCGGGAACCGTAAAAGACTCGTGATAAACTGTAATTTGAAAAGCAGGGGGCACAGTATTACTTAAAACACCCAGCCCACCTAACCTTTGTTTATTATTGCCATAATAGCAAACGCGTTCTTGAGAAGTGATTACAAAATAGTACCAATGTAATCCCAATTGCTTAGTCCTAAGCTCTGTACAATAATAGGCAATGCCTTTTTCTATTTTTTCTAATTTCATTACCTGATCAATTGCTGCTTGTCGATTTATTTGTAATCGTAAAATAACCTTATCCACTTTCTTCTGGGCTTTAATTCCCAAACGCAAAATTACCTTTTGCCCGCGTCGAACAGCCCCAAAGGGGCTGCGATATACTTGTTTATGAGTATCATGTCTGATCCACTCACCACTCATTAATTTGTCATCCTTTTTTTAGAATTTTAAACAAGCTGATTTCGCAATCCTTCATAAAGGGCAATATATTCATCGGCAGATTTTTCCCAACTATAATTAACCCGAAAAGTATTTTTAAATAACTTATTCCACAAAGGTTTACGATTGTAATAAAAATCTAAAGCTCGTTTAATCGTATACAAAAAATCATGAGCATTAAAATTAGTGAAACTAAAACCATTTCCTTTACCAGTTTGTTCATTATAGGAAATGATGGTATCTTTTAAGCCACCTGTTTCCCGAACAATAGGCAATGCACCATATTTTAAAGCAATCAATTGACTTAAACCACAAGGTTCAAACAAAGAAGGCATTAAATATAGATCAGCACCAGCATAAATTTTACGAGCTAAAGGATCATTAAACATTAAAAGCAGCTTTATTTTTTGAGGGTGCCTTTCCGCAGCTTCCTTAAGGGCCTGTTCATAACCAGGCTCTCCAGTACCCAAAACAACCAACTGAACATCATTAGCCATTAATTCATCAATAATATAAATCAATAAGTCTAAACCCTTTTGACGAGTCAAGCGTGAAACCATGGCTAATAATGGCACCTTCTTAACCGGTAAGCCCAAATCTTCTTGAAGCTTAGCCTTGTTTTGTTCTTTTTTAACCGTCGAACTGCGATATTTTACATAAATATGGGGATCCCGCTCAGGACTATATTTTCGATAATCAATACCATTGATTATTCCCTGTAATTTCCCTTCATATTTACGTAAAATGCCATCTAGATTTTCACCATAATAAACTGTCTTAATTTCTTCGGCATAAGACTTACTTACCGTGGTAACTTGGTTAGCGTGAACAATTCCCGCTTTCATGAAATTAAGGTCACCGTAAAATTCAAGACCTTCATCACCGCGGAAACTATCATCCAAACCCAAAACATCACCAATAATTTCCATGGGGAAAACCCCCTGATATTTTAAATTATGAATCGTAAATACTGTTTTCAATTTGGCATAACGCGGATCATGCTCATAAAAAGCTTTTAAATATAAAGGAATTAATCCTGTATGCCAATCATGACAGTGTAAAATATCAGGCTTGAAGTCCAAATGAGGTAAACATTCTAAAACTCCACGGCAAAAATAGGAAAAACGTTCGGCCTCATCAAAATAACCATAAAACCCATCACGCTTAAAATA
The DNA here is from genome assembly GCA_012841935.1 of Clostridia bacterium. Taxonomy (NCBI): domain Bacteria; kingdom Bacillati; phylum Bacillota; class Clostridia; species Clostridia bacterium. The sequence continues at coordinate 5,184 of DUTS01000048.1, read as the reverse complement.
TTTTTCATTGTCTAGAAAATAATAAGTGAGTCCCTCATGTTCCAGAACCTCTAATCCACCATATTCTTGACGCCAACTTACTGGAACAGTAAAAGTTTTTTTATGAACCATTTCTTTTTTATATTTTGCGGGAATATTACTGTATTTAGGCATAATAACACGAGCATCAACTTTTTTTTCTCCTAGGGCAATAGGTAAACTTTCAATCACATCACCTAAGCCACCTGTTTTGGCAAAAGGTGTACATTCGGTAGCAATAAATAATATTTTTAACATTTAACTTAAAAACCTCCTCCGATTTCTTGGTTTTTTTCTATAATTACAGGGCTGTCATTTTCACCACTTAATCTTGTGCCAGATTTAATCAAAACATTTTTGTCGATGACCACCCCATTTAAAACAACATCTTTTTCCACCTCTACATTGGGGAAAAGAACACTATTTTCCACTACTGCTCCGGGACCTATTTTTACCTTCCGGAATAGAATACTATTTTTCACTTCCCCTTCTATTAAGCAACCTGTAGTCGCAAAAGCATTTTTCACTTGAGAAGTTTCGTAAAATCTAGCTGGGGGTCCATCCTTAATTTTAGTACGAATCAAGCCCCGGCCCCAAAATAATTCACGCCAAACTTGTGGATTTAATAAATCCATTTGATGTTGATAAAGGCTTCTCCAAGAGTTGATTAATCCTAAGTAACCTTGATGAAGATAAGCATAAATTCTTTTTTCTTTTATCATTTTTGGTAAAAGATCACTAACAAAATCCCATTTATTTTCCCGAGCACATTGCTCTAATAATTCTAGCAAAAAGGACATTGATAAAACATACATATCCATGGAAACCAACGAATTTCTAACTGGGATACCGGAACTTACCGCAGTAATCCTCCCTGCCTTTTGTTTTTGCAGATAAACTCCACGGGCCACATCACTGGGTAAAAACCGATAATCATCACTACAAACGATAGTTAGATCAGCTTTTTTACGCTGATGTGCCTTGAATACCGCCTGTAAATCAAGATTACAAACAATATTACTACCAGTTAAAAAAACATATTCCTGGCAACTTTTTTCCAAATAATCACGATTTACATAAATATCTTCAAAATCCAGTCGGCGTTTGTTTTTAGCATTACCAGCCAAAGCAGCCGGCAAAATAAACAAACCATCACGTTTCCGGTCTAACCCCCACTCTTTCCCCGTTCCCAAATGATCCAAAAGAGACCTCATTTTTAAAGAAGTAATAATACCGATGTTATAGATACCAGCATTAGCCATATTGGACAAAGGGAAATCAACCAACCGATATTTCCCCCCAAAAGGAATTGCGGCCACACAACGATGTTTTGTAATTTCTTTAAAGGCGACCTCATCTTTAATATGGTGAATAATACCCATTACGTTTTTCATTTCTCTTACTCCCTATCATTCATAATGTTTTTTATCACCCTAGATTTAAGGGCTTTTGGCTAAATACTCAACATCCTCGGTTTGTTGGTCAGTTCGCTTTAGACGATATAATCTCCCTACCTGTGAATTTTCTTTTAGTTTTTGTTTGTCCTCAATTACCGTAATTCCATCTCCACCAATCACTGAATTTTTACCAATCACTACATTCTCTCCAATAATCGCTTTTTCAATTTTGACTCCAGAACAGATTTGTGCACCATACATAATAATGGAATCTTTAATCTGGGCACCTTTCTCCACGGAAACTGCCGGGAACAAAATAGAATGTTCAATTTCCCCATTAACATAACAGCCATCGGAAACCAAGGAATTCTTTAAATTTACACCAGGAGCAATATATTGAGGGGGCTGCATTAAAGGTGCCGAATAAATCCGCCATTGATTATCCCAATAATTTAGCAAATCGGGATCATCCAAAATATCCATACTTGCTTCCCAATAACTTTCTACAGTACCCACATCACGCCAATAACCCCGAAAAGCATAAGCAAATAACTTTACTTTTTCCTTAAGCATTTGCGGTATAACATTTTTACCAAAGTCATGATCAGATTTTGGGTCTTGAGCATCTTTTTGTAAGTATTTTTTTAATATCGGCCAATTGAAAATATAGACACCCATTGAAGCCAAATTACTTTTCGGTTGTGCCGGTTTTTCCTCAAATTCAATTATAAAGCCATCAACATCAGTATTCATAATGCCAAAACGCGAAGCATCCTCCCAGGGCACTTCAATAACGGAAATAGTCACTTCCGCTTGTTTGGCTTGATGTTCTTTAAGCATTAATGAATAATCCATTTTATAAATATGGTCACCGGAAATAATCAGAACATATTCGGGATTATATTTTTCTATAAACTTGAGATTCTGGTAAACAGAATCAGCTGTACCTTGATAAAACTCTCCACCTTTTTCACTCATATAAGGTGGTAAAATAGTTACCCCACCAGCCTTATCATAACAATAAGCTTGTAAATCCCAAGCACTGCCAATACCAATATAAGCATTAAGTACCTGTGGTTTATACTGGGTTAAAACTCCCACAGTATCAATTCCGGAATTAAGACAATTACTCATACTAAAATCAATTATTCTATATTTACCACCGAAAGGAACTGCAGGCTTGGCCAAATTTTTAGTTAACAAACGCAAACGACTACCCTGCCCACCGGCTAAAAGCATTGCTATGCATTCTTTTTTTATCATTGCTATCCACTCCTAAATATTTTAATGTTTTTTAATTACCGCCGGTTTTAAGTCCCAAATACCTGCTGAATATTCATTAATAGTACGATCACTAGAGAAAAAACCCGAATAAGCTGTATTAGTAATACACATACTTAACCATTTTTTTTGATCAGAATATAATTCTTGGATGCGTTTCTGTGCTTGTAAATAAGCTTTAAAATCTTTTAAAACAAAGAATTCATCATTATGGGTTAGTAAGTGATCATAAATAACTCGAAACTCCTCACAAGATTCACCCCAAAAACCATTAATCAATTGATCAAGGATCTTTTGCAGGATAGGGTCACTATTATATAAACTATAAGAATAGTAACCACCATATTTATAGTAATTTAATACCTCCTCAGCATTTAAACCAAAAAGGATAAAGTTTTCTGGCCCAACCCGTTCTAGAATTTCCACATTGGCTCCATCTAAAGTACCAATAATTACGGCACCATTCATCATAAATTTCATATTACCCGTGCCTGAAGCCTCTTTACTGGCTGTAGAAATTTGTTCACTGACATTAGCCGCGGGAATCAATAATTCCGCCTGGGAAACATTATAATTTTCCAAGAAAACAACTTTAATTTTGTCTTTAATCGTTTGATCATTATTAATAACCTCAGCCAAAGTATTAATCAATTTAATGGTTTGTTTAGCCAAATGATAACCCGGGGCTGCTTTACCGGCAAAAATAAAGGTACGAGGTGTAATTTCTTCTTGAGGATTTTCCAAAAGACGATTATATAAGTACATAATATGTAAGGCGTTTAACAACTGACGCTTATAAGCATGAATACGTTTAATGTGAATATCAAAAATGGAATGAGGATCTATTTGCCAACCATAATTTTTAGCTATAAAATCGGCTACCTTTACTTTATTAGCTAATTTTATTTTAGAAAATTTTCTCTGAAAAAAAGCATCATCTTTAAAATAAAGTAAATTAGTTAAGTCACTAGGATTATTTAACCAACCCGAACCAATAGTTTGAGTAACTAATTCCCCTAAACGCGGATTAGCCAATAATAACCAACGGCGATGAGTAATCCCATTAGTTTTATTGTTAAATTTAAGGGGATTTACTTCGTAATAATCACGCATTACTTGTTCTTTAAGAATTTCCGAATGTATTTTAGCTACCCCATTAACACTATAACTACCAACTATAGCCAAAGGAGCCATTCGTACATAACCATCACCTACAATGGCCATTTCACTAATCTTCTCCAAGGACAATCCCTTCTGTGCCAAATCACGACAATAACGCTCGTTAATTTCTTCTACGATCATAAAAATACGCGGCAATAGTTCTCTGAATAAATCAAGCGGCCATTTTTCCAAGGCTTCCGGCATAATAGTATGATTAGTATAAGAAACTGTTTGAGTAGTAATCTCCCAGGCTTCCTCCCAACCCATGCCTTCTTTATCCAAAAGAATACGCATTAACTCGGGAATCACTAAAGCTGGGTGAGTATCATTAATGTGTAGAGCTACCTTTTTAGAAAAATCATGTAAAGTTACATAACGCTTTTTATAGCGGCGCACAATACTTTGCAAACCTGCAGAAACGAAAAAATATTGTTGTTTCAGCCTTAGTTTACGCCCTTCATAATAACTGTCATCAGGATATAATACTTGAGATAACGATTCAGCTGAATATTTTCTTTCCACGGCCTTTAAATAATCACCTTTTTGAAAGGAAGAATAATCAAATTCAGTTTCCGGTGCTTCGGCACTCCATAAACGCAAAGTATTAACCAAACCATTTTTATAACCTACCACAGGTACATCATAAGGAATAGCTAAAGCTGTTTCATATTCTTCATGGATAAAAACAGTACGTCCTTCCACACAATTAACCCTTACTTTACCTCCAAATCTAACTTCCACGGCTTTATCAGGTCGGCGATATTCCCAAGCAAAACCATTTTTCAACCAATCATCAGCATATTCTACTTGTTCACCGTGTTCTATCTTTTGTTTAAATAAACCATAACGATATCTGATTCCACAACCATGTCCCGGTAAATTAAGAGAAGCCATCGAATCTAAAAAATCCGCCGCCAATCTACCCAAGCCCCCACTACCCAAACCAGCATCTGGTTCTTGGGCCACCAAATCTGCCAATTCGATACCCATTTCACTTAATCCCTCATCAACCAAGTCATAAATACCTAAATTAAGTAAATTACTGCTTAACAATTGACCTAATAAAAATTCAATCGAAAAATAATAAACTTCTTTAACTTGTTTAGTATGTTTATAATGCTTATTAGTTTGGTACCAATGTTTACTAATTTCTTCACTAACTAAACCGGCTAATGTTTTAAACTTTTCTAAAGTAGTACCTTCATTACATTCAACACCATATAATGTTTTAAATTTTTCTTGAAAGGCTTTTTTAAAGGTCTCTTTATTTTTGAACATCCAAACCCGTTGCCAAAACCTTATAAAACTCTATAAGTTCTGTTTGTTT
>DUTS01000047.1 GCA_012841935.1 Clostridia bacterium | reverse complement strand
TGACCTTTTTCGACCAAACCTTCCTTATTTTATTATTCTATTGTTCCCACTTAATTTCCTCTCATTTCCCAATATTAATAAGTAATTAATATATACTGTCTTTTTAACCTTTATGGAATTAAACCGGGAATTTCCTTCCCGAACATCAACACCCTTTATTAATTCCCTTTAAAACTAATTTAAGAAAATTAAAAACCCCTTAACCCTCATGATATTCATAAGCAAAATCAAAATTCTCATAACCAATAACAGGATAAGGCCAAGGACCACATTCTGTATCCAATACCTCCACAATTATCCGATAAATAATTTTCCCCTCAGCCGCTTGTTCACGTCTAATCTTATGTGTTTCGGCTCCATAACTGATATCTTTCCCACAATCAGCAACAATTCCATTTGAACTACCACTAGACTAAAGCCATAGTGAATTCCTACGTACAGAGTTCTATCAAACTCTAATTGATTAGGCTATCCCCGTAGTCCCTACAGTTTGAAGTCTTAATACTTCATTTTTAAGATTCAAACTTGCGTTAATATCTCGGTCATGATAGGTATGACAATTTGGACATTCCCCTTCACGAAGTCCAAGATTTTTAAGTGATGATTGAAGTGCAATGCTATCCACTTCTTTTAACCAAACTAATTCTTTCTTTAGTTGGGTTAATTGAGCAGAACAAGAGTTATAGGTTAATCCTTTACCTGTTTCCTTGTAAGTGTCGTTCCACTTTGCCAAAAAATGATTAAACACGAAACGAGAGCAGCCAATTGTTTTAGCGATTAGAGTTTCTTGTTCTTGATTTGGATAGATACGGAATTTGTATGCTTTATGAGCTAATTGCGATGTTCGCAAACTAAACAAGGATAGTGGTTTCGGGAACAGCTAAAAAAATCTTTGCCCCAAAAAATGACGATGTATTGCTAGTTTGCGTATTGTAAATAAGTTAGAACTTGAAAATTCACCCCAAAAGAAAAAACCCTTTAAAAGGGTATAAAACAGTGAAACTCCTACATCCTTAGTATAATATTGTTAGGACAAAAAAATACTTTTGGAGGGAGTTTCACTATGGCAAGTATACCACAATTAACGCTTTTTGGGTGGGAGGAAATTGAAAAATTAGGTGATTTAGAAAGATTACGTTTGATACTTGAATATCTGCTTGATGAGGAATTAATGCGAGCCCTTGAAAAAGAAAGAGGGAAAGGGCGTAATGATTATCTGGTTAGAGCAATGTGGAATTCTATTTTAGCCGGTATAATATATGAACATTCATCTATTGAAAGTTTAATCCGGGAGTTATCTAGAAATGGTCAACTTCGGTTGATGTGTGGTTTTCATAGTAATGGTGATATCCCCCGGTCATATGTATATTCTAGGTTTTTAAAAAAACTATTTACTAAAGAAGAAATGCTCATTACCTTATTTAATAAATTGGTTACCGATGCCCAGAAGCTCTTACCCAATTTCGGCAAGAATTTAGCGATCGATGGTAAAGCCATTTCATCCCTAGCGAAGGGGGCTAATAAAAATATGAAGGAATTGACAATGATGGTCGATTGTGGTCAAAGGCGGTAAAATGGTTTGGTTATTATCTACATCTAATAGTTGATACTGATTATGAATTACCAGTTGCTTTTAAGGTAACCAAGGCCTTTACATCAGAGGTTAAACAAGCCCATAAAATGATTGTTTGCCTTGGCCAAACGCAATCACAATTGCTTAAAAATTGTGAGGTTTTAATGGCTGATCGAGGTTATGATGATCAAAAATTACATAAAAAGTTATGGAATGATTATCGTATTAAATGGGTTATTGATATTCGTAATATGTGGGGAAAGTCTGATAAAACAGTTAGTGTAAAATTACTTTGGGGAAAAACTGTAAAATAAAAAAAAGGGCATCTCCCTTGTGATATTATAAGTTTAAGAAAAACAACAAAATCACAAAAAGGAGAAATGCCCTATGGAATCTATTATACAGGAAACCGCACAAAAAACAAGCATTAGCTTTGAAAAAGAATTAGAAAATTTAATGACGAAAAGACAGGATATTTCGAAATTTATTTTGGGGATCAGTAAAACCTTGAATGAAACTGGTGCTAGCCTAGTAGCGGAAGCATTGGAAACAATGGATTATCTTTATCGGGAAAGTGAGGTAAGAAAGCAAAACTGGGTTATTAAGAGTAAAAACGATCCTAAAACCCTAGCCACAATATTTGGGGAAGTAAAATATAAAAGGACATATTATCAAAACAAGAAAAGTGGTAAATATTGCTACTTGTCCAACGAGGTACTTGGTATAATGTCCCATGATAATCTGGATGCCTCATTGAAAGCCAAATTAATAGAGAAAGCTGTTTTTATGCCTTATGCTCATAGCGGAGAAAAGGCAAATGAACATGTGGCCTTACAAAATGGGGGAAGAGAGGAACCAAAATTAGTATATGTACATGAAAGCCGGGAAAAGATTGGGGAAAATCGTTGGAAATTATTAAAAAGACTTGTTGTATACGTTAATTATGTGTTAAAATAATATACATATTTTAGATGAGAGGAGAAATGTCAAGATGAGTAGAGATGAGTACAAAATTATTTTACCGGAGGAGAAGATACCTAAATATTGGTATAATGTTCAGGCTGATATGCCGCATCCGGTAGCCCCGGGGTTGCACCCTCGCACAAAACAACCGCTGACTAAGGAGGATTTGGCCCCTATTTTTCCGCTATCTTTAATTGAGCAGGAAGTTTCTCAGGAAAGATTTATTGAGATTCCGCGGAAAGTTAGGGAAATGTATCGGCAATGGAGACCTTCGCCTTTGTTTAGGGCTCATCGCTTGGAAAAGGCTCTAGATACACCCTGTCGTATTTATTATAAATATGAGGGGGTAAGTCCAGTTGGCAGTCATAAGTTAAATAGTGCAATTCCCCAAGCTTATTTTAATAAAATGGAGGGAATACGTCGTCTAACTACGGAGACTGGTGCTGGACAATGGGGTACGGCCTTAGCTTTAGCCTGTCAGATGTTTGATTTAGAATGTGTTGTTTATATGGTTAAGGTCAGTTTTTTACAAAAGCCTTATCGGCGTATCTTTATGGAAACATATGGTGCTCAATGTTATTCTAGTCCTAGTGAAAGAACTGAAATTGGTAGAAATGTTTTACGTGAAGAACCGGATACACCGGGTTCTTTGGGCATCGCTATTAGTGAGGCTATTGAGGAAGCCCTACAAGATGAGTATACTAAGTATTCTTTAGGCAGTGTGCTTAATCATGTCTGCCTCCATCAATCAATTATTGGACAAGAAGTTAAACTGCAAATGGAAATGGTAGATGATTATCCAGATGTGGTAATTGGTTGTTGTGGAGGAGGCAGCAATTTTAGTGGAATTGCTTTTCCATTTATTCCAGACAAATTACAGGGTAAGAATATTAGATTGATTGCTGTGGAACCGGCGGCATGTCCCACTTTTACTCAGGGGCGTTTTGCTTATGATTATGGTGATGTGGCTTGTTTGACTCCTTTATTGAAGATGTATACCTTAGGTTCTAATTTTACACCTATGGGAATTCATGCCGGAGGCTTGCGTTATCATGGTGGTTCACCATTATTAAGTCAACTTTATAATGATGGATTAATAGAGGCTCGGGCGGTTAAACAAAAATCTATTTTTGAAGCAGCTCTGCTTTTTGCCCGTACTGAAGGTATTTTGCCGGCCCCGGAATCATCACATGCTATCAGAGCAGTCATTGATGAGGCTTTGAAGGGAAAAGAGATGGGGAAAGCAGCTAGTATTGTCTTTAATTTGAGTGGCCATGGACATTTGGATTTAGCTGCTTATGAAAATTATTTAGCTGGTAATACACAAGATATTGCAATTTCCCAAGTAGAAATAGACAACAATTTAAAGAATTTGCCAGAAATTGATTAAGTAGACAGCCTCGGTCTAAAAACCGAGGCTGTTTTAAATTTTTGCTTCTTTTAGACTTTTTTTGTGTTAGAATAAATGCAGGATAAAGGAGGTGAAATAACATGAATATTCAATTTTGTGGTGCGGCAAAAACAGTGACCGGTTCATGTTTTTTGGTAACTACAAAGGAAAGGAAGTTTCTGGTAGATTGTGGTTTGTTTCAAGGTTCTAAGTCTTTAAAAGAATTAAATTATGGTCCCTTTCCGTTTACACCTTCAGAAATAGATTTTGTGTTATTAACTCATGCTCATATTGATCATTGTGGTCTAATACCAAAATTATATAAACATGGTTTTCGTGGTCCTATTTATACTACTAAAGCCACTATTGGCTTATGTAAAGTTGTTTTGCCTGATAGTGGTTATATTCAAGAAATGGAAGTAGTAAGAAAAAATAGAAAGTTGGCCAGAAGTGGGAGACCATTATTGGAGCCTATCTATACAGCCGAGGATGCACAAAATTGTTTAGGTCTTTTTAAAAGCTTCCCTTATGAAACACCTTTTATCGCTGCACCGGGTATCAGAGTTAAATTTTATGATGCTGGTCATATTTTAGGTTCAGCCATGATTGAAATTACTTTAGAAAAAGAGGGTACAGAAAAAAGAATTGTTTTTACCGGAGATATTGGTAATACTGATACAGCTATAGTGGAGGATCCCACGAAAATCAAACAGGCTGATTTAGTAGTTATGGAATCTACTTATGGTGATCGTTATCATTTGGAAACAGAAGATCGCTTGGCGGCTTTGGTGCGTGTTGTTAAAGAAACCATGGCTAAAGGTGGTAATTTAGTTATTCCTAGTTTTGCTGTGGAAAGGACACAAGATTTAGTCTATTGTTTAAAGATAATGAAGGGTAAAAAGTTAATTCCGCCGGTAGATATTTATATTGATAGTCCTATGGCTGTGGAAGCAACTAAAGTCTTTATTCAAAATCCTGAGTTTTTTGATCAGGAAGCTACTCTTAGAATTAAAGGTAAAGGGGCTGAGGCACTTTTTACTGGTGAAGATATTCATTATGTACTTTCTACAGAGCAATCTATAGCTTTAAATAAGGTAAGGGGTGGGGCTATTATTATTTCTGCTAGTGGTATGGCAGATGCGGGAAGAATTAAACACCATTTAAAACATAATTTATGGCGGCCGGAATCCACAGTTTTGTTTGTCGGTTATCAGGCACAAGGAACTTTAGGGAGAAGAATTTTGGATGGTCAAAAAAAAGTGAGAATTCATGGTGAGCAAATTGCTGTAAAGGCTAATGTAGAAAGAATAGATGATTTTTCAGCACATGCTGACCAATCTGGTTTATTGGAATGGTTAAAGGGTTTTCAAACAATACCTCGGCAAATAGTTTTGGTTCATGGTGAGAGTAATGCTTTGAAAACTTTACAAAGGGTAATTGATAGGGAATTGGGGGTTAAAGCACAAATTGCTGAATATGGTATGATTTATGATCCTGCTACAGCGGCGGTTGTCGCTGAAAAAAGGGATTATCCCTTTCCTTTACCTGTTACTACCGCCCTGGAGCCTTGTCTTCAGGATGCTTTTACACTTATCGCGGAAAACATTCTTTTACGTTCACAAGCACAGGGTTGTGAACCTAAATTAATGCAGCGTTTATTGGCTCAACTCGCGGAAATACAAAGGGAATTGCAAAAGGTGGATTAAATCTAAAAAATAGTAGGAATTAGCCCTTCTGTGTCGAAATTAAATTTAAGCATCTTTTTTGTATACACAGTCTGGATGTAATCCTAAAGTCCACAATTTATTGGTATGATATTCCATGAAACAGACAGGATCATTTGGATAAATTAATTTTCCACATTTAAGACAAAATCCCTTTTTAGTTGCTTTACCGGAATAAAAATTTGGAATGGTTGTTGACCATTTTTGCCAACTAGGCCAACCGGTTTTGCAGAGTAAGGCTCTAGTTTTAAAATCAGCCATGACCCATTTAAAAAGCCGATGAAAACTGAAAGCATAACGGGCATGTTTGATGAAGTTTGTGGGCAGCCCGAGTTTGATAACATATTGAGTAAATGAAGCTTCTACCTGATGTTGTAAAGGTCCGACAATTTTTTTGTTTTTCCAGCGATAACCATGTTTGGAGAGCCATTGGCGTAATCGATCAAAAATATAACTGGGGCAGAGATAAATATTTGTTTGTGAATCGATATTTAGTTTTTGAAAACCATGTTGAATAATGTTGATGACATAATCCTGATAAGTTTTTTTATTAAAATGAGGTGGCTGAAAATAGTTAAGGGGGATTAAATCAAAAAAATATTCTTGGGTGTCTTTTTTTAAAATGCCTATTCCCGTTCCCCCAATTAAGCTACCGCTTCCGGCGTCATCAATCTCCACCATAATTTGCACCTGCTTTGTTTTAGTGTTATTTTATCTTTAAAAAGGCTTAAATATTAAATAAAGAAGGTTAAAAACGTTGTGGTAGAAATGGGGTAAGGAGGCCATGTTGTGAAATTGGAGAAAATTGATGGTTTGCTTTGGTCAAAACTATTAATAGCGGCTAGTCTTTATTTGGAAGAACGCAAGCAAATTGTTAATGATTTAAATGTCTTTCCAGTACCTGATGGTGATACAGGTACAAATATGAGTTTAACAATGAATTCAGCAGTAGATGCTATTACTAATAATCAGGTGGCGGAAATTGGTGCTGTGGCTAAATTAATGGCTCACGGGGCTTTAATGGGTGCTAGGGGAAATTCCGGAGTGATTTTATCACAATTGTTAGCTGGTTTTGCTCAGAGTGTAGCTGCTAAAATGACTATTGGTCCAGATGATTTTTGTACAGCACTAGGTAAAGCTATGGAAATGGCTTATCAAGCTGTTATGCAGCCTGTGGAAGGTACAATTCTGACAGTTTCCCGGGGTGCTTTTGAGGGGGCACAGAAGGAATTGCTGGAAGCAACTCCTACTTTATTTTCGGTTTTTCGGGGAGCCTATCAAGGTGCTCGTGAAACACTGCAAAAAACCCCGGAAATGCTGCCAGTTTTACAACAAGCTGGTGTAGTTGATGCTGGTGGTCAGGGGCTTGTTTATATTTTGGAAGGTATGCTTTCTGTTTGGGATAATAATTTACAGGAAATGCCTTTAGTTGAAGTTGTGCCTCGTAAAAAAGTGATTCAGGAAAATACTTATACGGAAAAACAAGTTTTGGAATATCAATATTGTACGGAATTTATTTTAAAGAAAAATACGCTGGCCTTGCCTCTGGAAAAAATAAGGTCTTATTTAACTGATAAAGGGGATTGCCTGTTAGTGGTGGGGAGCAGCTCTACTGGAAAGATTCATATTCACACTAATACCCCGGGATTGGTTTTAGATTATTGTCTTCAATATGGATCTTTACATGAAATTAAAATTGATAATATGAGTGAACAAAGTGAGGTAATGAGTCTTAGGGAAAAACCGATAAAACGTTTGGGAATTATTACGGTTTCATCAGGTCAAGGGCTTAATGATGTCTTCCGCAGTTTGGGTGTTGATGTGGTTATTGAGGGTGGGCAAACTATGAATCCTAGTATCGAGGAATTTGTGAATGTGGTTGAACAAGTTTTGGCTGAGGAAGTAATAATTTTGCCAAATAATAGTAATATTGTTTTAGCAGCTCGCCAAGCTGCCGAGGTAGCGGTTAAACCTGTGGCTATAGTTGAGACTAAAACTATTCCACAAGGTATTGCTGCTTTAATGGCTTTTAACCCCGAATATGATCTGCAAACAAATCAACAAAAAATGAATGAAGCAGGTCAAGAGATTGTTACCCTAGAAGTAACATATGCGGTTCGTGATGCGGAATATGAGACTCATTCAATTAAAAAGGGCCAAATTCTCGGTTTGGCGGAAGGGAAATTAGTTTTTACAGGTGATGAGGTTATTGAGGTTGCTATTCAATTGTTAGAACGTTTTTTACAGCCAGACCATGAATTAGTTACAGTTTATTATGGAGCGGATCTGGCTGAGAAAAAGGCTGCTCAAATGGTGCAAATACTCTCGGAAAAGTATAAACAATTGGATTTTGAGCTCCATTATGGTGGCCAGCCTTTATATTATTATTTAATTTCTTTAGAATAAAAATGAGGTGATAAAATATGTCGAAAATAAAAATTGTGACAGATAGTACGGCTGATATACCAAAATTTTTATTGGAAAAATACGCTGTTTCTTTTGTACCTTTGAAGGTTTTTTTTGGTGAGGAATGTTATCGTGAGGATATAGATTTATCTTCAGGCGAATTTTATGAAAAATTAGCTACTTTTGAGGGAATACCTACAACTTCGCAGCCATCACCTGGTGAATTTTGTGAATGTTATCGGGAACTGACAGCTGATGGTTCTACAGTTATTTCAATACATATTTCTGGGGCATTATCAGGTACTATACAATCTGCTCGGATAGCTGCCTCTATGCTTCCAGAAAAGGAAATTATAGTTGTTGATAGTCGTTTGGTTTGTTTCCCTTTGGGGATTGTTGTTTTAGAGGCAGCTAAAGCGGCTCAAGCGGGAAAGAGTACAGAACAAATTTTAGAAATAATAGAAATGATGATTAATAAAATGCAAACTTATTTTGCTGTAGATACATTAGAGTTTCTAGAAAAGAACGGTCGAATCGGTAAAGCGGCTTCTTTACTTGGTACTATGCTTAACCTTAAACCTGTTTTAACCATTGAAAATGGTTTGATTGCTCCTTATGAGAAAGTTAGGGGGAAAAGTAAAGCCATTGAACAAATGGTTAAAGCAGCTCATAAATACCGGCAGGAAAATGGTCCTTTACATTATTTTGTGTTTCACGGGGCCGCTGCCGAAGATGCCCAAAAGTTAAAAACTAGGTTAAAAAATGAACTGGAAGTTCAAGAGATCCTATGTGGTGAAGTAGGGGCAGTGGTAGGTACACATGCTGGACCAGGAGTAGTAGCCTTATTCTTTTATTCTCAAAATTAAGGGGACGAAAACGTGTTTAATATTGTTTTGGTTGAGCCGGAGATTCCTGCCAATACCGGTAATATTGCTCGTACCTGTGCAGTTACGGGTTGTAATTTACACTTGATAGAACCTCTAGGTTTTTCTCTGGAGGATAAATATTTAAAACGAGCTGGTTTAGACTATTGGTCTCATTTAAATGTTTTTTTACATCCTAATTTAAAGGAATTTCTACAAAATGTTAATTCAAAAGAATTGTTTTTAATCACTAAACAGGGTAAACAATATTATACACAAGTGAAAATTCCACGGAATGCTTATTTGTTTTTTGGCAAAGAAACTGCGGGTTTACCTGTAGATTTGTTAAAGGCTTATCCTGAGCGTAGTTTGCGTATTCCCATGTTTGGGGATGTACGTTCTTTAAATTTGAGTAATTCGGTAGCAATTTTAGTTTATGAAGCTTTTCGTCAACATGATTTTTGGGGATTAAAATAAAAATACTCTTACTTTAGTAAGAGTATCATGATCAATTTGGTACGCCCGATAGGAATCGAACCTATGCACCTGGCTCCGGAGGCCAGTGCTCTATCCACTGAGCTACGGGCGCTTATTCTTTTGAAGAGCACTTAAAATTATACCTTAAATAATCTAAGATGTCAAAAATTTGGAGGTTAAAATTTATGGTATCTGAATCACTTATCCGCGATCTATCATTGGCACCACAGGGAGAAGTAAAAATTAAATGGGTTCAAAACTTTATGCCACTTTTACGTAAACTGGAAAATCATTTTGCTTTAAAAAAACCATTGCAGGATAAAAAAATAGCGGTTTGTTTACATTTGGAAGCTAAAACAGGTTACTTAGCTTGTGTATTACAAGCTGGGGGAGCAGATGTAACCATGGTTGCTTCTAATCCACTTTCGACCCAAGATGATGTAGTCGCCGCACTTGTCAAACGGGGTATTCGGGCCTTTGCTTGGCAGGGAGCAACCTTGGAAGAATATGATGAACATCACCGGCAGGCTTTAGCTTTAAAACCCAATTTAATTATCGATGATGGTGGTGATTTATTAACTTTACTACATCGTGAATTTGTTGATTTACTTCCGGAAGTAATTGGTGGTTGTGAAGAAACAACAACTGGCTTGGTTCGTTTAAGAAAAATGGCGGCAGCTGGTTTATTAAAGATTCCGATTATGGCTGTTAATGATGCTTTAATGAAGCATTTGTTCGATAATCGTTATGGGACAGGCCAGTCAGTTTGGGAAGGGATTAATAGTACGACTAATCTTTTGATTGCCGGTAAAAATGTGGTAGTGGCTGGTTATGGTTGGTGTGGGCGAGGTGTGGCTATGCGTGCCAAAGGGTTGGGGGCACGGGTGATTGTTACTGAAGTAGATCCGGTAAGGGCTAATGAAGCCTTATTGGATGGTTTTACTGTTCTGCCTATGCTTGAGGCAGCCCCTTTAGGCAACATCTTTATTACTACTACCGGTAATAGGGATGTTTTGTGTAAAGAGCATTTTCAGTTAATGTCAGATGGAGCAGTTTTGGCCAATGCAGGGCATTTTGATGTTGAAATTAATAAAAGGGATTTAACATTATTGGCTCGAAAGCAAAATAAAATTAAATCAGATCTTGAAGAATTTATTTTACCTGATGGAAGACGCATATTTTTATTAGCCCAAGGCAGATTGGTTAATTTAGTTTCTGGTAAAGGCCATCCCATTGAAATCATGGATTTATCATTTGCTTTACAGGTGTTGTCCTTATTATATTTAATTGAAAATCATGGTTCACTGTCTACAGGGATAATTCCCGTGCCGCGGGAGATCGATTATCAAGTAGCTAGGTTGCGATTAAAGGCTTTAGGCTGTAAAATTGACACACTAAGCAAAGAACAAGAGGCTTATTTGTTCGGAGAATAAAAAGGGGCGAAATTATGGATTTTACATGGTTATTCTTAGATTTGGAAACAACAGGCCTTGATAGTCAAGTTGATCATATTTTAGAGGTGGCTGCACTGACAGTTAAACCAGGGGGTCAAAGAGAAGCCTGGCAGACTCTGGTTAATCCGGGTGTGCCGATTCCTTCCAAAATTACACTTTTAACAGGTATTGATGAAACAATGCTGGCTGTGGCACCAGATAGTAAGCAGCTAGAAAAGGAATTGCCTGAAATATTGGCGGGAAAAATAATTGTGGCCCATAATGCTCCTTTTGATCTTGGTTTTTTAGAGGCTCTATTAGGCAAATTGCCTAATCAGTGGATTGATACTTTACAATTAGCAAAAATCGTTTATCCTCATTTGCCATCTTATAGTTTAGGTTATTTAATTAAACGTTTTTCATTATCAGCTACACCGGCTCACCGAGCTTATGCTGATACATTGGCTGTTGAAAAATTATTTTTTCATTTGTTAACTGAGCTGCAAAAATTACCACTAGCTACTCTGCAAAATATTTATTCGCTTTTAGGTGATGAATCTCAAGGTTTAACCAGTTTATGGGGGGAAATCTTACGTGCTAAGTTAAAAGTCGGATTTTCCGAGCCCTTAAAAATAGAACCTTCATTTTCATCAGAGGAAATTTCCGATTTTTTCCCCTGGGATTTAAAGGAATTACTGCACTTATTTTCTCCGCAAGGGAGTATTGCTCAGGGATTTAATTTTTACGAAGAACGACCTCAGCAATTAGAAATGCTTAAAGCAGTTGCCCGGGCTTTTGAGAAACAGCGTTTTTTAGTTGTGGAAGCTGGAACCGGTGTTGGTAAATCTTTGGCTTATTTGGTTCCTGCTTTGGCTTGGGCTGTTTCACAGGATGAAAAAGTGGTGGTGGCGACTCATACGATTGCACTACAGGAACAGTTGTGGCAAAGTGAAATTAAATTTTTAAAAAAACAGCTACCCTTTCATTTTCGGGCTGCAGTTTTAAAAGGAAGAAATAATTATTTTTGTTTGCGAGAATGGCATTTACTGCGTGAAAGAGCGGTCAATTTAAATTGGTCGGGAAAAATTTTCTTGGCTCGTTTAGAACATTGGTTAGCTAATGAAAAAACCGGAGATCGTGATACCATTACTCTCCGTGGTGAAGAAAGAGAATTGTTTTCTCAATTGGCTTCTAGCAAAGAAAATTGCCTGGGGATGAAATGTCCTTTTAAAGAGGAATGTTTTTATCAACGAGCTCGTAAAAAAGCTTCCCAAGCAGATTTGATTATTGTTAATCATTCTTTACTTTTTTCTGATATTAAAACTCAAGAAGCACTGTTACCTAAATATAATTATTTAATTATTGATGAAGCACATCATTTGGAAGATGAGGGAGCCAAACAGTTTACAGAGACCTTTTCTCTAAGAGAAGTTTTAAAAAAAGTTGCCCATTGGGAAAAAAAGAATTTTTTACATTTACCACAGCGCTTTTTTTCCAAGGCAGAGCCCCTAATTAAAGATTTGAAAAAAGGTGCACAATTAATTCAGAAAAAGGGTGAAGAAATTTTAGCTTCCTCACCTTTAATCACTAAATGGTCTCAAAGAATTGATCATTTTACTTTAAAGAAAAAATGGTGGCGGGATTTAAAAATTTGTTATCGGCAGCTTTTTTTTGAATTGGAAGCTCTCTTAGTTTTATTAGCCCAACTAGTAGATTTGTTAGAAACAGAGGAAAAGCTTAGGGAAACAAAGCAATTACTTAAGATTTATAATGCTGAACTGAAAAATCTTTTGGCTTTAGGAAAACGTTTTTTTGATCGGAAGGATGACCAGGCTATCTATTGGTTGGAAGTTGGCTATAGGCCTAGTGATCTTTTATTACAAATAACACCCTTGAATATTGCAGTTCTTTTTCAAGAGTTTTTGTTTTCTAAATTGAAAAGTGTAGTTTTGACTTCAGCTACCCTGAGTGTTGCCGGAAAATTTGATTT
This sequence comes from Clostridia bacterium, assembly GCA_012841935.1. Lineage (NCBI taxonomy): Bacteria > Bacillati > Bacillota > Clostridia > Clostridia bacterium. The sequence goes on along the minus strand of DUTS01000047.1, from coordinate 15,992 downwards.
TTTAATAGAACGCATTGGTTTACCACCTAAATTAGTTGATACACTGCAAATAACTTCACCTTTTAATTATGAACAGCAATCCTTACTTTTAATTGACCAAAGTCTTCCTGATCCAGCTCGTACCAATGGAGAAGAATTTAACATAGCTTTACAAAAAGCCCTACAGGAAATTTTGGAGGCTACCACTGGTCGTACTTTGGTGCTGTTTACAGCCCATCGACAACTCCAGGCTATGTATTATGCTTTAAAAGCACCCTTAAAAGAAAAAGGTCTAGAACTATATGCTGACCGCATTGACGGACGCCGTTATGTTCTTTTGGAGGAACTTAAGAATAATGAAAAAGCTATTATTTTTGGTTCTAATACTTTTTGGGAAGGGATTGATTTGCCAGGTTCTTTGTTAACTGCGGTAATTATGGTAAGATTGCCTTTTTGGCCACCTAATAATCCTTTAATCGAGGCTCGAGTTGAGGCAGTGGAAAAGGAGGGGAAAAGTGGATTTTTTAATTATAGTTTACCGCGGGCTGTCTTGAGATTTCGTCAAGGATATGGACGCTTAATTAGGACTAAAGATGATTGGGGGACGGTGATTATTTTAGATAATCGTCTACTAAAAAAGCGCTATGGGCGGGTTTTTTTGCGTTCACTGCCTCAAAAACGTTATTTAGCAGGGGATACGCAAGAAATTAAAGTAGCTGTAGAACAGTGGTTTAGCGAAAAAAATAAGCATGTCTAGATTTGATGTTGAATAGTTCTCTTAATAGGGAGGAAGCAAATTATGCTTAAACAAGTTGTGCCTAATTTAATTACTTTGACTAATTTAAGTTTGGGAATTGCTGCTTTGTGCTTTACTATGGAAGCTCAGTACCGGGAGGCATCTTTGACAATTTTAATGGCGATGGTTTTTGATGGTTTGGATGGCCGCTTGGCTAGAAGATTTAAAACTACTTCTGATTTTGGTAAGGAGTTAGACTCATTGGCTGATTTGGTATCTTTTGGCGTGGCCCCGGCTTTATTAGTTTATGCCGCTGTTTTATGCAGGTATGGCCTCTGGGGATTTTGTTTAGCTATTTTTTTTGCTTTATGTGGGGCCATTCGTTTGGCTCGATTTAATATTTTAAATTGCCAAACTCATTTTGTTGGCATCCCGATTACTTTTGCTGGTTCCTTTTTGGCTTTTTCAATATTTTTTAAACAGTGTTTAATTATTTATGTTTATCCATTACTAGTGGTACTGCTTTCAATTCTGATGATTAGTAATTTTAAACTTCCCAAACTGTAAAATTAGGGCAAATCAGTAACTTTTTGTCTGGCAATTAATAACATAAGGATAGCGGAGAAAATCGGAAATTGAAAGTAGGTGAATAGTATGCGTGATATTAGAGCCTTGTTTTTTATACCTTTACCAAAATTTATTTTACGATTATTAAAAAAGGAGCCAACTTAAAAAAGGAGTTTTTTACTCCTTTTTTTAATAGGGAATTAGTCCAATACCAATAATTCCGCCTAAAATACCACAAATAATGGTTAAGAAGATTTTTTTTAAAAATAAGGAAAAAGTAAACAGGGTCGGTAAGCAAATAATTCCGCCTAAAATGATTAACAGTAAGTAGGCAAAACTCACTGAACTACTATAAACGATTCCTTTATTACCAGCAGTATAGGCGGTTTTGGTTGCACCAAGAAACATGCTGATAAAAAAAATAAAGCTGGTACCTTTAGGCAGCATACTTTCGGAAAGAGGTGTATATTGTAGGCAAAGACTAAAGAAAAGACAAAGTATTAGAGTTAAAAAACAAGTAAATAAAAGGCCTTTAAAGATTATTCTTGGGGAAATATTTAAAGCCAGTTTTTCCACCCCCTTTGTATCTGTTTATATTAACCATATGTCTTTTTTCCTTGATTTAGAATAGTTTTTTCCACAAGCAGGAAAAAGGAAAGTAAAGGAGAAGACTTAATTATATGGTAAAATATGGTAATTAGGGGTGGGGTTTATGTGGTTTTTTATTTTTCAACAACTAAAAAAACGTGGGCACTATTGGTTTTTTGTTTTCTGGGCTTATTTCTATTGTCTTTGGGGAAATTATGAACGGGCTGCTTTATTACTGCAAAATTTAGCTGAGCGAGAGAAAATAAGCGCAAAGTTATGGGGTAAATTGGGTGACCTTTATTTTCGGTTAGGTAAATACTCTTTAGCCCGAAAAGCATTTTTGCATGGTTTAAAGGGGAAACAAAAAAAGTGCCAGTTTTTGTTTAGGCTTGGCCAAATTGAGGAAGCAATTAATAATTTAACATTTGCACAAAATATTTATTTAAAATGTTTAACTAAAGAGGAGTCAGCTGTTGAAGTATTATTAAGTTTAGGCAATTTATTATTTAGATTGAGTAATTTTGAACAGGCAATTACCTATTATTATCGTTTAATTGGTTTAGATATTACCTCTGCGGAAATTTATAATAATTTGGGAATTTGCCATTTAAAATTAGGTGGTCTTACTTTAGCCGCCAGTTTTTTAAAAAAGGCAGCTGTACGCAAACCTAAAGATCCCAATATTATTTGTAATTATGCATTGGTGTTTATTAAAAAAGCCGCTTATCGGGAGGCTCTTTTGCTCCTCCAAAAGGTTAAAAAATTTAAGCAGGTTAGAGTCTATTCTTTTTTAGGTTATTGTTATAGTTTGCTAGGTGAATATCGTCAGGGATTGGCTTGTTATCAAGAGGTATTGGCCCTTGAGCCAACTAATCGTGATAATTTGGTTAATTTAGCTTGTACTTATGCCCATTTGGGTGAATATCAAAAAGCGAGGTCTATTTTACAAAAACTTTTAATTATTATTCCACATGATCCTGAGTTATTAAATAATTTGGCTTGGGTTTATGAGGCTATTAATGATTACGAAACAGCGGAAAAAAATTATTATCGGGGTTTGGCTTTAGCCCCCTGTCATCCAGAATTGAATTATAATTTAATTTGTTGTTTGTTTAAACAGCAAAAATATTATGAAGCCTGGGAAAAGATTATTTTTTTAAAAAATATGCCGGAATGGAAGGATAAAGCTTGGGCTGCTTTTGCTCATCTTTATGAAAATATGGGTGAAGAAAAATTGGCTGTTGATTGCTATAATAAAGCATATGGTTTAAACTAATGGATAGTTATTTTTAAATAAGGGAGTAAAATAATTATGGATCAGGAAAAAATTGTTCGAGCTGTACAACTATTTTTAGAAGCAATTGGTGAAGATATTAATCGAGAAGGTTTAAAGAAGACACCTTTAAGGGTGGCTAAAATGTGTGAAGAATTATTTTCGGGTGTGGGAGAAGCTGCCGATCCTGAACTCTTTGTTTGTTTCAATGAAACTCATGAAGAAATGGTCTTGGTGAAAAATATTCCATTATATTCTTTTTGTGAGCATCATTTATTGCCCTTTTTTGGTAAAGCCCATGTCGCCTATATTCCGCGGCGCGGTAAATTAACTGGGCTTTCCAAATTGGCCCGGGTGGTGGATCTATATGCACGCCGACCCCAATTACAGGAACGCTTGACTTCTCAGATTGCGGACTCAATTATGAGGGTTTTAGCCCCTTTGGGGGTTATTGTGGTGATTGAAGCAGAACATTTGTGTATGTCGATTCGTGGTGTCAATAAGCCAGGTGCTAAAACACTTACTTCTGCGGTACGGGGTGTATTTCGTTCTAGTGAGGCTACTAGAGCTGAGGCCTTGGCTTTAATCCGTGAAGGGTAGGTTAACCATGCAAGCAAAAAAAGAGACTTTAAATTTACTGGCCTCCAAAAAATTTCCGTATTACTCGGAAATGTATCAAGTTATTGATTTTTTAAATAAGCTTCTCAAAGACCAGGGTTTTATTTTGGGTTTGGTAAAAAACAAGGAAACAAAGGAATTACAAATTAATATTTATGAAATTTAAGGTTGTGAAACTTATGCGTATTTTAGTTACTAATGATGATGGAATTCATGCACCGGGGATATTGGCTTTAGCCAAGAAAATGTCTGAACTCGGGGTGGTAAAAATAATGGCACCTTTAGAAGAGAAAAGTGCCATTGGACATGGGATAACTATTAGGGAACCCATTTGTGTGGAAACTATAAATCTAGCTGGAATTGGTCAGGCTTGGGGAGTAAAGGGTACTCCCGCGGATTGTGTAAAATTGGGATTAACTGAAATACTCACTGAGGGATGTGATTTGGTAGTTTCCGGGATTAATAATGGTCCTAATCTTGGCACAGACGTACTTTATTCAGGTACAGTGTCAGCCGCAATGGAAGGTGCCATTTTTGGTATTCCGGCTATAGCGGTCTCCTTAGCTGCTTGGAATCATGATGATTATAGTGTAGCGGCCGAAATTGCCTTTAAGTTAATAGGTTATTTAAAAGAAAATAGGTTAACTATACCGAAAAGGTCGGTATTAAATATTAATGTGCCTGCTGTTTCCCGAGAAGAAATTAAAGGGATTCAGGTTACTGTTCTGGGCAAAAGAGATTATAATGATCGTTTTGAGAAACGTTTTGATCCTCGCGGTAATCCCTATTATTGGGCTGTTGGTGATATTTTGCCTTTTCGTAAAGATGATTTAATTTATGATATTTTTGCGGTAGAAAAAAATTATGTTTCCCTAACACCACTTCATTATGATTTAACTAATTATCAATTATATACAGAAATCAGGGATTGGGGCTTGGAAAATTGTTAACTGCCTAGATTCCCTTTAATCTGCCGGAATAAATGTTGAAATAAAAGTTGACTATAATTATCACCTGTTAAAAAAAGTAGTAAAAGAAAAAGAAAAACAAATGTAGGAGTTAAGAAAACTAAATAAAGAAGACTTTGCTTAGCTAAAAAATAACAGTGAATTAAGCCTAGGCGTAAGATTAGTCCAGCCGTGAGCAAACGAGGGAAAAACCCTCTTTGTAATTTTAAGTTTATTTTGTAATTAATTATTCCTAAATTGAGGGCAGCTGTTAGGCAATAGCTGATTACATAGCTAAAAGCAATGCAGCTTGGCCCTTTAAGGGGATGAGCCCCTCCCAAATATATTCCGCCTAATTTTAGAGTTCCACTGATTAAAGTCGTTAAAATAATTATATTTACTAAACCTAGTCCTTGCAAAATTCCATTGGTGGTTTGTTGTAAATATAAAAAGATACTACCTAGTGCCAGTATCTTTAATAATTTTCCGGCTTGGGTAACATTAAATAAGGTTTCGGTAATTAAAGGTCCCCAATAAAACAGAATGAGTCCACAGGGTAGACCGGCAATAATAGTAATTCCGATGGCCTCAGAGGCACGCTGTCTTAAAAGTTGTTTTTCATGTTTACTTTCTGCTTCCGAAATGGCGGGTATAAGTGTAGTTGCCAAGGAAAAAGTTAAAGTAGAGGGAATACCCAGTAAGGTAAAAGCCACTCCTGATAATTCTCCATAAAAGGATGTTGCCGCAGAAAGGGTATGGCCCGCTTTTTTTAATTGTTTAGGAATCAAACTTGTTTCCCAAGCATTAACCAAACTAGCAATTAGGCGTGTAATTGTAATTGGAATTCCAAAAGAAAAAAGGCGTTTAACCATCGCTTTAGTTGGTTTTTCAAAAACCCGTGTGGAAATACGGGATTTATAAATTGTTATTAAATAAATTAAACCTCCTACTTCGCTTAAAAATACGGCCACTGAAAGTCCTACAGCTGTCCAAGTCAGTCCGTGGGGACGTAAAAAATAAAGCAAGCAAAGGCCACTACTAATACGGATAAATTGTTCTAATAATTGACTAAAGGCAGTGGGCCGCATATTTTGCAAACCTTGAAAGAAACCTTTGATTATAGCGGCGATGCTTACAACTGGAAGGGTAGGTAAAAGAAATAGAAAGGCTGGCAGTACTCGTGGGTCGGTGTATAAAAATTTTGTCAAAGGATAAGCAAAGAAAATTACCAGTAAGGTGATTAAAAGGGCTGCAAAAAAAAGTATGCTAAAGGCGGTTCTAAAGATTTTTACAGCTTCATTTTTGTTTCCGGCAGCTATTTCTGCGGCTACAAATTTGGAAACAGCTGGCGGCAGCCCGGCTGTAGTAAAGACTAGAACGCTTATATATAATGGAAAAATTAAATTAAAAATACCGATACCTTCGGGACTGATTAGGCGGATAATTAAAATTTGATAAAGGAACCCACCAAATTTTACAAAAACATTTGCCAATACCAGAAGTAAGGCCCCTTTTAAAAAGGATTGTTTATTCATTTTTTTCGCTCCAAGTGTAAAGGCCTTGTTTAGAAATAGTTATGTATTTTGAGCAGAAATATCCTAGTTATTTTAAAAGCTGGGGAAAAGTCGTTTTTTTAGATGTTCAATTTGTAAAATAATTTGACACTTATGTCGCAATATGGCATTCTATAATCAGTATTCAACAAGTTTGCTCTTAAGAATTTACACTTAGAAAGTAAATTTATAATATCTATTAAAGGAGGGGCTTGTATTGCAGGTCTATACTAGTGAAAAATTAAGAAACATTGGTATTTTAGCTCATGGAGGTGCGGGAAAAACTTCACTTACTGAAGCACTTCTTTTTAATGCCGGACATACCACTCGTTTGGGAAAAGTGGACGAAGGCTCAACTGTAACAGATTATTTGCCGGAGGAAATCAAGAAAAAAGTAACCGTTAGTACTGCTTTTGCCCCTGTAGAATGGAAAGATTATAAACTAAATATTCTGGATACCCCCGGTTATGCTGATTTTATCGGTGAGGTAAAAAGTGCCCTGCGGGCTGTAGACAGTGTGGTTTTAGTGGTAGATGGTATTGCGGGTGTAGAAGTACAAACTGAAGCTCATTGGGAAACAGCCGAAGAGGCTAAAATACCTCGCCTTATTTTTGTAAATAAATTAGATCGGGAAAATGCCAATTATTTTCGTGTTTTAGATGATTTAACTGAGCATTTTGGTATACATGTTATTCCTTTAATGCTGCCTATTGGTGCCGAAGAAAATTTTTCTGGTGTAGTAGATTTGCTTTGTCAAAAGGCTTATGAATTTACTGGTACTCAGGTTAAAGAAATTGCTATACCTACTGATTTAAATGAAGATTTGGAGAATTATCGGGAAACCTTAATTGAAGCAGCTGCTGAAGGTGATGATGAATTACTTTTAAAATATTTGGAAGGTGAACCTTTAAGTGATGAAGAAATATTCAGAGGTTTACGTCAAGGTGTTGTTCAGGCTAAAATTGTTCCCGTATTCTGCGGATCTGCTTTAAAAAATATTGGTATTCAGCCACTTTTAGATGCTATGATAGAATTATTGCCTTCACCATTAGAAGGAGAGAAAGTCCAAGAAACTGAACAGGCGGATTCTTTGGCTGCTATTGTTTTTAAAACTATGGCTGACCCTTATGTAGGTAAATTAAGTTTTATACGTGTAGTTCAAGGTGTTTTAAAGGCTGATACTAGTATCTATAATTTAAATCGACATAAAGAGGAAAGATATGGTTCTTTATTAATTCCCCGCGGCAAGAAACAAAACACGGTTAAAGAGGCCCATCAAGGGGATATTGTCTGTATTGCTAAATTAACGGAAACCATTACTGGAGATACTTTGGGTATTAAAGATAAAACTTCACTTTTAGAGGGTGTTGATTTTCCAGAACCTAATTTTGCTGTTGCGGTGCAGGCTAAAACTCGTAATGATGAGGAAAAAGTCGGTGTAGCTTTAGCAAGATTAGTAGAGGAGGATCCTACTTTACGTTTGGAAAAAAATGCGGAAACTAAAGAAACTATTTTAACCGGTATTGGGGAAATGCAAATTGATATCGTTTTGGAAAGATTACGGGATAAATTTGGTGTAGAAGCACTTACACGTACCCCACGGGTACCTTATCGTGAAACTATTCGTGGTACTGCTGAATATGAATATCGCCATCGTAAACAATCCGGTGGTCATGGACAATATGGTCATGTTAAACTCCGTTTTGAACCTTTAGCTGAAGCGGAATTTGAATTTGCCGAAACTATTTTTGGGGGGGCGGTACCCAAAAATTATCATCCCGCTGTGGAAAAAGGAGTCGTGGAGGCCATGGAGGAAGGGGTTGTTGCTGGTTATCCCATGACTAATCTTAAGGTTACTCTTTTTGATGGTTCTTATCATGAAGTTGATTCCTCGGAACTTTCTTTTAAAATTGCGGCACGGGTTTGTTTTAAAAAGGGTGTGGAACAAGCTAAGCCCATTTTATTAGAACCAATTATGAATGTGGAAATTGCAGTTCCCGAACAATTTATGGGTGATATTATTAGTGATTTAAATAGTAAAAGAGGGCGTGTATTAGGTATGGAGGCTGGCAAAAAAAATCAAGTGATAAAAGCCCAGGTACCACTTGCCGAAATGTATCGCTATGCTATTGATTTAAAATCAATTACTCAGGGGCGGGGTAGTTTTAGAATGGAATTTGCCCAATATGAAGATGTTCCGGCTCAAATTGCTCAGGAAATTATTGATCAAGCCCGGCAGGAGAGCGAAGTATAAAAAAAGCCCTATGCTAAAAATAGCATAGGGTTATTTATCATATTTGGCGGGGGCAGAAGGACTTGAACCCTCAACCAACGGATTTGGAGTCCGCTACTCTACCAATTGAGCTATACCCCCGCTACTGCGACTTTATTATAAAGGAAAAAGGGTAATCTGTCAATTGGGGTGATTTCATGACGTGGTTATTTTTATTTCTAGGTTTATCAATATCTGTGCGTTTATGGAAATGGTATGATTCCATTTTAAATGCTTTTTCCATGAAAATTAGACTTTTGGATTTGTTAACCTGGGGATTGGTTCTTTATCTTGTGCTCATTCGTTATCAAAAAAGTTCCTATTTTTTTCCGGATTTTAATCTTTATACTTGGCTTGGTTTAACCATAATTGGTTTTTTAATTATTGGTGTCTTACGTTTATTTATTAAAAAGAATTTGTTCTATGAATAGATTATTACCATAAAAAACCATGTATAGGGCTCCCTTTAGCCGTATAAGCTATTCCTGAAGATAACTTAAGGAGGTTTATTTATGGTTCATAATCAAATTCAACAAGTACAACAGAAAATGAGTCATGTGAATCAGCTTCTCGGTCAATTGAGGCAATCCGAAGAAAATACGCATCAAAAATTAATGCAAATTGCACAGGGTGAATCACATGTAGCTCAACAATTGCAAAGGGTACAGCAAATATGTCAGGAAAGCTTAAATAATTTACAAAGCATTTCAGGTTCACTGTACCAGCAAAACTATTCACCTAGTCAGACACAGACACCTATGTTCGGTTCAGGTGGAGTCTTTAGTCCGTCCACTATGTCATCGGGTTCTTACCAGGGTGCTAAGCAATTTACTGGTGCTCAAAGTCCGTCTGGAATGGGTATGATGTCAGGTGGTTCGCTTTCTAGTGTAGCTACCATGAGGCCTGATACCTATCAAGCTTCACGTGAACAATTTGGTCAAGCCCCAGCTAGTTTAAGTGAAATAGGTCAGCAAGCGGGAATCAGTACTAAGTAATTACTTGAAGGCAGTCGCACGGCGGCTGCCTTTTCTAATTGCTAAAAAAAGGTAAATGCATTTGACTGACTAATAATTTAAGATTATAATGGTGCATAAAGAATTGGGGTGATGACTGATGCTAAAATTAATTTTTCATGGACATGCTTGTTTTAGTTTAGTCGGTGCTAAAGAGAACCTTTTAATTGATCCCTTTCTAAGGGATAATCCTTTGGCTGATGTTCAGCCTGAGGAAGTTAAACCTACTTATATTTTAGTTACTCATGGGCATGATGATCATTTTGGGGATGCTTTGGAAATTGCCAAAAGAACAGGTGCAACAATTATTGCCCCTAATGAATTGGCCCATTACTGTGCCCAACAAGGAATTGAGGTTGCTCCTATGAATCCTGGTGGGTCAAGACAATTTTCTTTTGGGAAACTGTTTGTCACACCGGCAATTCATAGTTCGGCTATTATTACTTCTCAAGAAATTATTTATGCAGGGGTTGCTTGTGGATTTGTTATTCAAATGGAGGGGGCCGTGATTTATCATGCCGGGGATACAGCTCTTTTCAGTGATCTGCAATTAATTGGGGCCAAACATCAATTAACATGTGCTTTGTTACCTATTGGGGATAATTTTGTTATGGGCCCTGAGGAAGCCTTGACGGCTGCAGAATGGTTACAGGCGGAAATTACTATACCCATGCATTATAATACGTTTCCTTTAATTAAGCAGGATCCACAAGTTTTTCTACAAGGTTTAATAGACAGAGGTTTAAAGGGATTAATTTTAAATCCCGGTGAAATGAAAGAATTTGTTTAAAGGGATAGTGATTTCTATCCTTTTTTTAATGAAAAGGGGGGCTTGTTGTGCAGCAGGATTTAAAATATATGCTGGCTTTCCATAAAATTTTTAAAACATCATTAAATAAATATTTTATGAAAATCCAAGAAAAGTTTGGTTCTTTTCGGGCTGCCTGGCAAAATTATACTGGCTTGGATTTTTTACCAAAAGAAAAGTTTACTTTTTTTTTAGAAGAAAGGAAAACCATTGAGCCTCAAGACTTAGTGGAGGCATATTATCGACAAGGCATTAGTGCAATATCTCGCTTATCAGAAAATTTTCCGGCTGCTTTGTTGCAAATTTCTGATGTTCCCTGTATTCTTTATTATTGTGGACAACTTTCTTTATTAAAAAGAAAGGGTGTGGCAATTGTTGGTTCGCGTCGTCCTACAACCTATGGACTTACACAGGCTAGGTTAATGGCTGGGGAATTATGTAAAGAGGGTTTAGTTATAATTAGTGGTTTGGCACGGGGCATTGATACTGCTGCACATCAGGGTACTCTGGAAAAAAAGGGGGCTACCATTGCTGTTTTGGGTTCTGGTTTGGATTGCCCTTATCCACCAGAAAACAAACGTCTTTTGGAAGAAATAAGCAGGGCGGGTTTGTTGATTAGTGAATATCCTCCTGGTACCGAACCACTTAGTTATCATTTTCCGGCTCGAAATCGTATTATTAGTGGTTTGAGTTTGGGAGTTTTAGTGATCGAGGCACGTGCACGTAGTGGTTCCTTGATTACTTGTGATTTTGCTTTGGAACAGGGTAAAGATGTTTTTGCTTTGCCCGGACCGGTTACTAGTCCAAATAGTATAGGACCTTTAAGATTAATTCAGCAGGGGGCTAAATTGGTTCTTCATGCTCAAGACGTTTTGGCCGAATTAGGTTATGAATATCAAAATATTTTTTATCATCAGCAGCAAGAAAAAGCTAAAAAAATAAGGGAAGCTGATAAAATAGTTTATAATTTGGTGGCTTGGGAACCAGTAGATTTAAAATTTATTTTAAAAAATTATCAACAAAAACGGGAAGGAGTCTTGCGGTCTTTGCATCAATTAGAAAAAAAGGGGTTAATAAAACAACTCCCCGGGGAATATTATGTGAGAATTTGAGAATAAATTTAATGAGGTGATCTGCGGTGGGAAAAACATTAGTAGTTGTGGAATCTCCGGCTAAGGCGAGAACCATTAGCAAATATTTGGGTAAAAAGTATGTGGTTAAGGCTTCTCTGGGGCATGTTCGTGATTTACCGAAAAGTCAATTTGGTATTGATTTGGAAAATGATTTACAGGTAAAATATATAACTATTCGCGGTAAAGGGAAAGTATTACAAGAATTACGTGATTTAGCTAAAAAAAGTAGTCAAGTTTTATTAGCTACTGACCCAGATCGGGAAGGGGAGGCTATTGCCTGGCATATTCAAACAGCATTAAAAATTCCCTGTGAACAAAACTGTCGTATCGAATTTAACGAAATAACTAAGGAAAAGGTGGGGGAAGCTTTAAAAAATCCCAGACAAATAGACTTGTATCGTGTAAATGCTCAGCAAGCTAGAAGAGTGTTAGACCGCATTGTCGGCTATAAATTAAGTCCACTTTTGTGGCGGAAAATCAAACGAGGTCTAAGTGCTGGGCGGGTACAATCGGTTGTGGTGCGTTTAATTTGTGATCGGGAAACTGAAATCAAGAATTTTCAACCTGAGGAATATTGGTCATTAACCGCGGAATTAAAAAAGGGTGAGTACATTTTAGAGGCTAAACTGCATAAGATTGGTAATAAAAAGGCTGAATTAAAAAATGAGGAGCAAGTAAAAAAAATTATCAAGGAGATAGGTAAACAGCCTTTTCTGGTAGAAAAGGTAAATCAAAGGGTGCAAAAAAAGAATCCTCTGCCACCTTTTATGACAAGTACTCTGCAGCAAGAAGCTTATCGTAAATTAAATTTTACAGCTCGTAAAACAATGGTTATTGCCCAACAACTTTATGAAGGAATTGATTTAGGCAAAAAAGATGGTTTTTTGGGATTAATTACTTATATGCGTACAGATTCCACAAGGATTAGTGCTCAGGCTTTGGCGGAAACTAGGGATTATATTTTAAAGAATTTGGGTAAGGAATATTTACCTAAAAAGCCGCGTATTTATGTACGTAAAAACCGTGCACAAGATGCTCATGAGGCTATCAGGCCTACATCTATTAAGCGGGAACCTAATAAAATTAAGGCCCATTTAAGTAAAGATCAATATTTGCTTTATAAATTAATTTGGGAGCGTTTTTTGGCTTCCCAATTAAATCCTGCTTTAATTGAAATTACTTCGATTGATTTTAAAGTAAAACAGTATTTATTTAGGGCAATTAGTTCTAAGCTTGTTTTTCCTGGTTATCGGAAAATATATGTTGAGGGTAAAGATGAACTTGAAAAAAATGATGAAAAAACTTTTCCGGCATTAGTAGTTAAAGAAGAATTAGCCCTTAAAAAATTGAATCCTAAACAGCATTTTACTCAACCACCACCGCGGTATACAGAAGCTACATTAATTAAAACTTTAGAGGAAAAAGGTATAGGCAGACCGAGTACTTATGCCCCCATTTTGGCTACTATTGTTTCCCGGGGATATGTACACAAGGAGAAAAGACGTTTTGTGCCTACGGAATTAGGTGTTTTGGTTGTTGATTTATTAAAAGAATACTTTACGGATATTGTTGATTTGGAATTTACTGCTAATCTAGAAAATCAATTAGATGCTATTGAAGAAGGTAGTGCGGAATGGAAAAAGGTAATAGAAGATTTCTTTGCTGATTTTGCGGCAGATTTAAAGATAGCTGATCAAAAAATTGAACAAATTAAAGTTGAAGATGAAGTATCAGATGAAGTTTGCGAAAAATGTGGACGTAATTTAGTAATTAAACAAGGTCGTTATGGTAAGTTTTTAGCTTGTCCGGGTTTTCCGGAATGTCGGAATACAAAATCTCTATTAGTAAATATTGGGGTTGCTTGTCCATTGTGTTCTGATGGACAAATCGTAGTGCGCCGTTCTAAAAAAGGCAGACGTTTTTATGGTTGTAGTAATTATCCTCAATGTGATTTTGTTTCTTGGGATGAACCAGTGAATAAAAAATGTCCGGATTGTGGACAAATTTTGTTGTTGAAAAAAAGTGCCCGACAAGGTTCACGTTATGTTTGTTATAATCAAAAATGTGATTTTACGGAAAATGTAGCTGATTAAATAAGGGAAGTGAAAGCATGCAGCTAATTTCTTCGGTAGATAATTTTTTTAGTTATTTGGAAAGTGAAAAAAATATGGCACAAGCAACAATAAAGGCGTATAATAATGATTGGAATGATTTCTTTAATTATTTAGAAAATGAATTGAAATATGATATACTATCTTTAGAAATTAAAACAATTACTCATCAGCTTGTCAGAAAGTACCTAGTTTATTTAAATGATAAAAAACTTAGTCAAAATACGATCGCCCGGCGTTTAGCGGCTTTAAAAAGTTTTTTTCGTTATTTGTTAAAAAAGGGAATCATTAAACAAAATCCTTTAGCTTTAGTTTCCAGTCCTAAAATAACTCGTAAATTACCCGATTATTTAGATGAAGCAGATATGGAAAAGGTGTTAAACCAACCTTTTCCCGGTAAAGCAGGTCTTAGAGATAAGGCAATTTTGGAATTATTATATGGTTCAGGTATACGTGTTAGTGAATTAGTAAGTTTAGACATTGATAGTTTAGATTTATCCTACGGTTTTTTACAGGTTTGGGGTAAAGGTAATCGTGAAAGGATTGTTCCTGTTGGGAAGCAGACGATCAAGGCAATTAATAAATACTTAACAATTGCTCGTCCACTTTGGTCTCGTCCACATGAAAAGGCTTTATTTGTCAATCAAAGAGGAGGACGCCTTTCTGATCGCTCGGTAAGGACTTTGGTAAAAAAATATTGCCGTCTAGCTGGGGTAAAAGAAATTCTTTCACCACACGGTTTTCGGCATAGTTTTGCTACTCATCTTTTGGATCATGGTGCCGATTTACGTGTTGTTCAAGAACTTTTGGGTCATAAAAAAATTTCTTCTACACAAATCTATACTCATGTTTCTAGAGGAAAATTGCGTAAGGTTTATTACGCGGCTCATCCAAGAGCCAAAAGAAATAATATATCTGAAATTGAGGATAAACTAAATGATAATCATGCAAGCGGCTCGGATATTTCTAGGGGAGGTGTGTAAACAACATTTAAAATTATAATAACGGGCCGACAAAAAAAAGTGCCTTTTTGCATTTTTATAAGCAGTGGAAATATAATTACAAGGGGGTATTGCTAGAATTTACTGAAAATGTTATTGCAGAGATCATAGAAATTGCGTATACTGTAAATAGTCAAATAAAAATGTTGGTGCTTATTGGTTGCATCTAATTAGGGAATACTATTTATTGCACCTTAAAGAGCACAAAAAAATGATATTGATGATGACTATGTACAAACAAGTAATTGGTCCGTTGTAGTTTGTAAATTATAATGAGGGGGAAAAATAAATGGAAATGCTTTTGGAAAAAACACGTACAGTTAATAAGCTCTTGCAAAAGACCGCCGGTAACCCGGTAGAATTTACGGAGATGGCTAAAGTATTAAGTGATTTAGTTGATTGTAATATTTTTATTGTCGGTAGACGTGGTAAAATTTTAGGTTATGCTTTTATGGATGGTTTTAATTGTGCAGCTGTAGAAGATCTAGTATTTAATGCTGGTAGATTCCCAGAAGCCTATAATGAAATGTTGATGAGAATAACCCAAACTTATGCTAATTTGGAAAAAGAAATGGGTGACTGTGTATTTAGTGATGAATATGATTGCGATTTTGAACACAAAGTTACCACAGTTATTCCAATTATGGGTGGTGGGGAACGACAAGGTACATTATTATTAATTAAATATGAAAATGAATTTAATCATCAGGATTTAATTTTGGGTGAGTATGGGGCTACAGTTATTGGTATGGAAATTTTACGTTCAAAAGCAGAACGCATTGAAGAGGAAGCTAGAAGAAAAGCTGCAGTGCAAATTGCCATTGAAACTCTTTCTTATTCTGAATTAGAAGCCATTGAACACATTTTTGCAGAACTAGATGGTAAAGAAGGGCTTTTAGTAGCTAGCAAAATTGCCGATCGAGTTGGTATTACTCGCTCTGTGATTGTAAATGCTCTGCGTAAATTTGAAAGTGCTGGTGTAATTGAGTCTAAATCATTGGGAATGAAAGGAACCTATATTAGGATTCTTAATGAAAATTTACTAGAAGAATTGGCTAAGGTTAGATTACCTTAGTAAATTAACGGGTGTGAAAACACCCGTTTTTTTATGTGAAAAACTAAGTATTTTTTTTTGAGAAAAGGTATATAATTGGAAAAAAAATATTTTTAAAAAAGGATTTTGGTGAAATAGCTAGAAAGTATATTTAAGTGTCGAAAAAACATATTTGTGCTCGGGACGTGAATATTTATGAAAACTACGGAGTTAATAAATTTATTGGAAAAAGCAATGACTGGTAGTGCCCTGAGGCATACGGTGTTAACTAATAATTTGACTAATGTCAATACTCCTAATTTCAAGCGAAGTGAGGTTGATTTTCGCTCTACTCTTGAG
>DUTS01000046.1 GCA_012841935.1 Clostridia bacterium | reverse complement strand
CTCAGCTTCTGCGGGGGGTGACAAATATTCACCACTTGTAAGATAATGGGATAAACTCTCCCGTGCTAACCAAACCGGTATAGTAATCTTCTGCATACTTTTTCCTTTTTCCTGCTCCCAAGGAGTAATTATTTCCCTCTCCTTTACCTTTTTCCCTTTTTTTATGGAAGCTACCAAATAACCAACTCCAAAAGGTCCTTCATAGGACAATTCTTCAACTTGAAAAGCATAACCATCTAAGGCACCCAAAGCAATAATTATAGGACGCAAGCCACACTCACCTGCGGCTTCTACCAAAGCTGGATCCACATTTAACAAACGCTTAACAGTACCAGCTAACAAACATTCCCGCAGCAAATTATCAAAAACCGCTCCCTGAGGTGAATAACCGGCCGGAGCACCTTTTTTTAATCGATGTGATAAATCAGCACTAGCCAATAAGACCCAAGAAAAATTCAAGCCCTCCATAGTCTGCCGCAAAACTTTACCCAAATAATATAGTTTTTCATATTCCCAAAAAGCCAGATTAATAATAATTAATTTTCCTCTCCAACCCTGTCGATCAACAAAAGTCAAAGGGACAGTTAAACCGTGATCTAATTGCACATCCAATCCATATTTCTCATAATCCTCCACACCAAAAAGAGCACAGGGAAGGCCGCGTTTTTCTGTCTCCTGCTGAATTAGCTGTGCAAGATCCAAGGCTGGTTCAAACTCAATCTTTACTTCCGGTGCCCCAAAACGTCCTAAATCACCTTTTAAAACTTCCAAACCATTAATAGTTAACAGATCACTAAAGACTGGTCCATGTGGTGTTATCGCAATGATTACTTCTGGAGCAATTTCCTTAACCCGCTTTCCTAATTGTTCCATAGCGGCAAAAGTAGTTTTTACATGAGCAGCTTCTGCCCCTCCTACCTCAGGGAAAACAATCGGCGGATGAGGTGCAATCATAACCTTTTTCAACATCAGGAACACCTGCCTTTCATAATCTATCCTCAATATACTACAAATTTCCATGAGAAGCAAAATATTAAAAAGTTGCTATCCTTCCATGTTATGTTCAATTAAATACCGTACTATTCCAGCATAAATAGACCAGGCTAATTTATCCTGATAAGCCTCATCCTGCAGTAAAATCTCCTCACGAGGATTAGAAAGAAAGCCTAGCTCCACATTTACCATCGGTATTTTACCCCGCTTAAAAATATAGGAAGTAGCATCAGCCTGAGCTTTTCGCGTAGTTTTCCCCGGAAAAGAGGTTAACTCTTCCATTATACATACTGCCAGTTCTTTACTTCCCGGCACAGCCGGTGCATAAAAGGTTTGTGCACCAAACCATCTACTTGCCGGAAAAGCATTACAATGAATGGCCACATATAAATCTTTTCCGGACATTAATTCCACCCTAGCCTGTAAATCAGCCCTTTTTCTAGCTCGGATAGTTTCCTGCTTATTACTTAAAGCCTGATCCTTTTCACGAGTTAAATAAACATTGGCACCACCCTGACTTAATAAAAGAGCTACTTTTTTGGCAACTGCCAAATTAATGTCCTTTTCTAGAACACCCCCTGGACTAACCTTGCCCGGATCCTCTCCCCCATGTCCAGGATCAACCAAAATAGTTTTACCCACTACCGCCCAAGACATCGCTTTTATAGCTGCCCTACTTTCTTTTTCTTGTCCCCAAGCAAAACTCAAAAACAATAAAAAAAGCAAAAACGACAAAGCCATGGTAAATAACCAGTGTTTCCTAAAAAAAAATACATACATCTCCTTCCCCCCCCCCTTAAAAGATATTAGGGTACCTAAAAATGTATGTATTCTCTAAGCCTTCATTTAAGAAATTACGCGTTCTTGAATATATCTTTCCTTATTTTCCAAACCCTCCTGGCTGCCTTTTGCCTGACGAGCACTAGCCAATTGCTCATAATAATAAAGCAAGCCTTTTTTCTCACCCACACTTTTAATACGCCATTGGCCCCGAGGCTTAATACTTTCCTGCAACCTCTTGATTAAAAATTCCACCTTGCCTTTTAATTCCCGGGGTACTTTTTTTCCCTCCAAACTGGCGGTAAGCCTCTCTACCTCACTTATCAATTTTTTCACTTAAATCACCTCACCAGTTAACCTAGATATTCATGTGAAAATTTACAGCTCCCACAGTAATATCTACTCTTTTTTTTACCCAAAGCCCCTCCGACTAAACCAACTGGGCCCAACAAAACCCCACCAATAGCCGCTTTACCAACACTAAACCCTTTATTTTGTGTATCCACCTTTTTCCATTTATCTATTTCCCCACACATGGGACAAGCCATTGGGGCACCAGCCATACTATCTCCCCCCATCATCAATTACTATTTCTTGATCTAGATTAAATTCTCCTGCTTAACTAATTTAAAAAAAGGTTTATTTTCACTCATTCCACCCAAAAAGCATTTTCCCCTAAATTTTCAATTTACAATCCTTCAAATATCAGCTATAACATATAGAATATTATATAAAAGTAAAAATTCTAAACTATTTTCGAGAACGCCGCCGTAAAAAAAACAGGTTAGAGCCAATAATAGCCGAGGATGAACTTAGATTAAGATTAGACAACTCAGAGGTCTCCAAAACAATAATTGAAATTGCCGAAACCGGCAAAATGGCCGATATTGACAAATTAAACAAAGATTTTTTTGAAAGACGCGAGATTATTGCTTCTAAAATTTTTGCAAACACTACAAATCCCGGTGTGGAATATGTACATTCCGGGAGAAAAGGAAAAATATATTTTGCCAGTGTTGATTCCGACTATACCGACAGCCTTTACGCATATGATGTGACTCCACCCATGTTTAATCACCTGATACCGTATTCCTACATAAAAAATCGCCAAAAAGTATATCTCAACGAAGCCTTGTACGTCTTTAATCGTGAACTGCAAAAATTAAACAAAGCGGAAAATTTCTTAACTAAAAACATAAACACAGGGAGACCACTTCTCTTTGTAAGCGAAAACCAAAAAGATAGTGATGGCAGATATATCCCTCAACTAACACACACAACCCCACAAGCAATCCTTAACTCCGTAAAAAAGGAACAAGCATATCTCGTAAACATGTGGGAGAAATTTCAAGAGTATCTTAATGGGCATCTTTACAAATATTATCTTGCTACAAGAGCGGAATCAATCCATAAAAGTCTAGGAGAAAAGGAATTTATGTATAGCAGGTATCCCAATACTACAACTGAATACTTTAATTTACAAAACGAACTTGAAAATGTAGTAAAAACATATCAAGATCTCTACGGCCCAAGTGAGCTTTTGCAAACATGGCTAAATGAGAAACAAGAATCCGGCCAAAAAATGAAAAAAAGAATGAAGCCAAACACAAAACAAAGACAATCCCATATAGACAGATAACGCTCAATAATTCTTAAAGGGCAACACCTTAAAAAGTGTTGCCCTTTAGTTTTTCCCATAATAATGTTTTTTTAAATCTACAAGAAACTTCGCTAAATGCAAGTTAAAGTGAAACTTCTTTTTTTAATTCTTCTACCTTTTTTATAGTTAATTCAGCTCCCTGTGCTACTTTTTCAACTGACAAACCCATCTTCAAAAGATTTATCGCTATTTTCCTTTTGGCATTAAAAAACCCCTGTTGAAGCCCCTTCTGAAGCCCCCGTTGAAGCCCCTTTTCAATTCCCTTTTGTTCTCTTAATTCCAAGATAGTCAAGATGCGTTCCCCCTTTCCTTTCTGATTGAATAATCTCCTCCTCTTTAATTTCCTTTTCCCCAAACGCCTACGATATATCTCATGTATCGGGATCACCCCCGCGTATGCGGGAAAGACTTACGTAATCACTGACCGCCACATGATAGACCAGGATCACCCCCGCGTATGCGGGAAAGACGAGCCGCATTAATTCGGTGGCAGCACTCTACGAGGATCACCCCCGCGTATGCGGGAAAGACGTACCATATCATCGATATTGTGGCGG
>DUTS01000045.1 GCA_012841935.1 Clostridia bacterium | reverse complement strand
TTTTTTATTAGTTGCCACCATGGTTATTGCTGGTATTGGTACTGGTATGGCTTTAACTAGTTTAAATTCTTTTGTTACAGGGGCATCTGGTAAAGAAGAGAGAGGGATGATTACCTCTTTATATGGTAGTGTGCGTTTTTTGGGGGTAGCGGCTGGACCGCCGACATTTGGTTTTCTAATGGAAAAAAGTTTAGGACTTACTTTTTTATTACCAGCTATTTGGACAGGTTTGGTAGGTTTATTAAATTTGTTTCCCAAAAGGCAATAAAAGGGAGTTTATGTTATTTTTTTGGGGAATGAGTTTGGTTAGGAAATTTTTTTTGATATTTTGTAGGGAAAACAGGTTACTAGGTAGAATTAAATATATCAAAAGTATAAAAAAATATGGCCTTTTTTTAAAAATACTGTTTAGATTTGTTTTGCTTTCTGTTAATACTTTTCGCAACCTTTTGTATTTGTGAGGTAGTGTAGTCCAATTTGCTAAGATTGCGAATATGTTTTGGCGGAAAATTGCGGCAAAATAAATGGTAGAGGTTATGAGGGGGGGAGAAGAAATGGCAAAACTAATGGCACTGATAGCCTATGATGACTCCCAAACCTTGCGTTTTATCAGAGCTAATCTTAGGGCAAGTGGTTATCGTGTTGTGGCAGCTAGAACTGATAAGGAGGTTTTGGTTCAGTTTGAAAAAACAAAGCCTGATTTAGTGATTTTAGATTTTAAATTGCCCGAATTGGATGGTTTGGAGATTTGTCGTCAACTTCGTGAAAAATCTGATATCCCAATTATTATTACGGCTGAAAGGAATTTACGACATGTAGTAGAGTGTTTTAATGCTGGTGCCGACGATTATATTACTAAGCCTTTTGCTGTAGATGAATTGCTGGTAAGAGTTAATGCCTTAATGCGTAGAGTAAAAAATAAGTTTAATTATTCCCTGCCGGAAGAGGTTAAATTGGGTGATTTAATCATTAATTTTGCTCAAAGACGGGTTATAATCGGAGCAGAGACAATTCATTTGACACCAACGGAATTTAAATTATTAACCTATTTAGCTTCTCATGTTAATTGTGTAGTACCTCATGATCAAATTTTGGAATCGATTTGGGGAGATGATTTTCGCGATTGTATACATTATTTACGCGTAAGTATTGGGCGTTTAAGAAAAAAAATTGAAAAGGATCCCGGTAACCCGGAATATATAGTTACTTGTAGTGGTGTGGGTTATATGCTTAGAAATCTTTGTGGGGGTTAAATTAAATTAAGGGGAGAACAATCATGCCTAAACAGGAATATATTGTCTTTTCATTATCTGGTGAAGAGTTTGGTTTAGAGATTAAGGCAGTACGTGAAATCGTGGAATCGCAAAAAATTGTTAAATTACCACAAAGTTCGGGTTTACTTAGGGGAATAATTTGTTTAAGGGAAGAAGTAATTCCGGTCGTAGATTTAAGAAAGCATCTTTATGACCAAATAACGGAAAACCCCGAAACTAAACAAATTATTATTTTTGATTTGGTAGATTGTTTTGTAGGAATTTTGGTGGATAATGTTATCGAGGTTTTAGCTTTGCCTAGTCAAATGATTGTACCTTTACCCTCATTTCTTGGGCAAATGGGTGTAAGTGCCGGTTTGCATGGTATTGGTCGTTTGTCTGGGCGTTTAATAATTTTA
>DUTS01000044.1 GCA_012841935.1 Clostridia bacterium | reverse complement strand
TTTTATTCAATAGACATAAAAGAAAGCATTCAGACAATTCCCTCTATAATCTAACCCCACCATGCCGTGATGCCGTCGTTTTGAACCTGCGCTCGGCAGGTGGGTGCCCTCCCAATTGCTTTTTGTGTCCCATCTCTGTAGGCCTACAAGCCACAACTGAAGTCCGGGCTCCCAATGTTAAGGTGTTGGCTCAAAACAAGCGGCCAAACTCACGAACACCGCAGGGTGATTACCTAACCTTGTAAGTTTATGTTAACACAAGATAAGTCACATTGCAAGATTAGAAACTAACAAAAATCCCCCTAATTATTCCTCATCAGTAATAATCTGCAAATGTAGTTCTGCGAGTTGTGCCGCAAAAACCTCGGAAGGAGCTTCTGTCATTAAATCTGCAGCACTTTGTGTTTTTGGAAAAGCAATTACATCCCTAATAGTTTGTCTTTTAGCAAGTAGCATAATTAAACGATCTATACCCAAGGCTATACCACCATGTGGAGGCACACCATATTCAAAAGCCTCTAGAAGAAAACCGAATTTCTCCCGTATTTCTTGGGTAGTTAAACCTAAAGTTTTAAACATTAGTTCTTGAATTTCTTTTTGATGAATACGAATACTGCCACCGCCAATTTCTACACCATTAAGAACTAAATCATAGGCCTGGGCTCTAACCTTTTCTGGTGAAGTAGCCCAAAGCGGCAAATCTTCGTAATGTGGGGAAGTAAAAGGATGGTGTACAGCTGTCCACCTTTTTTCCTGTTCATCATATTCCAATAAAGGAAAATCAACCACCCATAAGAAATTAAAAAGTTCCTCATTAATTAAACCCAAACACTTACCCAATTCCAAACGCAAGTGGCCCAAAGCGGCGGCTACAACAGAAGGCTTGTCGGCTACAAATAAAAGCAAATCCCCAGGCTGACCGTCCAAAGCTTTTACTATCCTTTCACCCTCCTCATTAGTAAAAAACTTTTTAATTGGTGACTTAATACCTGTTTCCGTAAGTATAAAATAAGCTAAGCCCTTTGCTCCGTAAACTTTAACCAATTTGGTTAAATCATCAATTTCCTTACGCGAATAATTTCCACAGCCCTTAGCATTAATAGCTTTTACTTGACCACCATTTTTAATGACTTCTTTAAAAACCTTAAATTCGGTTTCCTTAACAATTTCACTTATCTCTACCAATTTTAGATTAAATCGCAAATCTGGTTTATCTGTTCCATAATCTGCCACTGCTTGTTGATAACTTAAACGCGGTAGCGGGATTTCAAGTTCTACCCCTAAACATTCTTTAAATAATTCTTTTAACATTACCTCTATTAGCTCTAAAATATCTTCTTGTTCGACAAAAGACATTTCTATGTCTAATTGGGTAAATTCAGGCTGACGATCTGCTCGTAAATCTTCATCACGAAAACAGCGTGCAATTTGATAATATTTATCAAAACCGGCAGCCATTAATAATTGCTTAAATAATTGTGGTGATTGTGGTAAAGCAAAAAATTTACCTGCAGATAACCGACTAGGCACTAAATAGTCGCGTGCTCCTTCTGGTGTACTTTTAGTTAAAAGTGGTGTCTCTATTTCTAAAAAGCCTTTTTTCGAAAAATATTGGCGTATTACTTGTAGTGCTTGATGTCTTAATTTAAAATTTTTTTGCATAAGCGGACGGCGCAAATCCAAATAACGATATCGCAAACGAATATTTTCATCCACATCTATTTGATCTGTAATGTAAAAAGGAGGAGTTTTAGCTTTACTTAGGATCCGCAGTTCTTCAGCTAAAACCTCAATTTCACCTGTTTTTAAATCAGGATTTACCGTTCCTACAGGTCGCCGAGCAACTACTCCTACCACGGCGACAACATCTTCGTTTCTAACTGTTTCCGCCTTTTTAAATAATTCGCTGCCTTGATCTGGATTAAAAACAATCTGTAAACAACCTTCTCGATCCCTTAAATCCAAAAAAATTACCCCACCGTGGTCTCTGCGGCGATGTATCCAGCCCATTAAAGTTACCTTTTTACCCACCTCTGTTTTACCAACTAAACCACAATAATGACTTCTTTTTAATCCCTTTAAGCTTTCACTCATCTTTCTTTTCCCCCTAATTTTTCCCCTAAATAAACCACTAAATTTTCATATGCAATCTTCTTTTGTTCACCACTAGACATGTTCCGAATCACCACTTCTTGCTTCTGTAATTCAATTTCACCTAAAATTACGGTATATAAAACTCCCAAACGGTCTGCTGTTTTTAATTGTGATTTTAAACTGCGTGCCAAATAATCCCGTTCCACCAATAAACCCCTTTGGCGTAATTCCTGAACTATTTTCACACTTTCTCGTACAGCTTTTTCACCGATAGCAGCAACAAAAACTTGACTTGACCGCTGAATAGGAAATTTAACTCCCTGACTTTCCATAGCCACTAAAACGGCTTTTGAAATCATGGTTCCGGAAATTGGGGCCCAAAGCTCTATTGGTGGTGGTGGCCGCTATGATC
>DUTS01000043.1 GCA_012841935.1 Clostridia bacterium | reverse complement strand
CAGAATTGAATTATTGTTAACAGTGGATGAATATTTAGTCATAAAATCGAAGATGTTTTACGATGAAAGTAAAATAAAAATAAACAATGAGAAGCAGTTATTTAAGCTGGAGTTTTTGGATTTTGCTTCATTACCGGATTTGCAGTAAAGAATTAAGAATAGATGTAAAAACAATACAGCCCCCTAAAAAACGGGGGCTGTATTGTTTTTACCAATTTTAGGAGGGATTTAGACTTGGGTGTGGAAATAAAGTAGAGTAGACTACAAAGAAAGGGGTCTTTTTTTATGAGAACCGGAAAAACAGTCTGGTTGATTGATGCGGCTTATTTATTTAATGCCCAGCGTTCCTTAGGTAATTATAATTTTGATTATTTAAAACTAAGGAATAAGTTAGAGGAAAGGGGGGATATAGATCGAGTTTATTATTTAAATTCTTCACAAAACCCACCTAATGATAATCAAAGTGCTTTTCATTCCTGGTTAAAGACTGCCAGGCCTAATGGACCACAATTTTTAGTAAAGTTATATAAACTAAAGGAAAGTGAAAGTACTTGTCCTTATTGTCAAAGAAATTTTACCTGTCAGGTGCAAAAAGGTGTGGATGTGGGTTTAGCTACTTTTATTGTTAAGTTGGCACATCAAAATAGTTATGATAATTTGATTCTTTCGTCAGGTGATGGAGATTTAGAGGATTCAGTAGCACATGTAAAAGAATTTTTATATAAAAGAATTGAATTATGTGTTTTTAAAGGGGGAGTTTCCCCGGATTTACAGGCTTATGCCGATTATATTTACTGGATTAATGATTTTTCTAAGGAAGTGATTAAGGAAAAAGATTGAGAAATTATTAAATAGCTTATAAAATTAGCCGCGTGAGTGGCTAATTTTTTTAAAGGAATTTAAATAGAAATGTGGAAATAAGTAGAGGATACAGGAGGGAGAATTATGGGGAAGGTTGTTATTGTAGCGTCTACTCCAGATCTGGAAAAATTGTGTGCTGCGGCGGCTAGTATTTCTACTACACCGGGCAGTGCTTTGGAAATAATGGAACGTGAATGGGAAAAAGAGAGAGCGGAGAGGTTAGTAAGTAATGTTCTAAAGATGGGACATGCCACGACAGTGGAACATGCTTGTTTTACCCTGGCTTTTGAAAATGTTTCTATGTTGGTAGAGCAATTTATGATTGAGTTTCGTTTAGCCTCTTTTACGGTAAAGTCAAGGCGTTATGTTGATTTTAGTGAAATGGGTTATTATTCTCCTGATTTGGCGGGGGATGTTATGGAGAAATATCGGGGTTTGGTAGAGAGACTTTTTGAGGAGTATCGGTTTTTTTTAGGGGAAGGTATTCCTAGGGAAGATGCACGTTTTTTGCTGCCTTATTGTTTACATAGTAATTTTTTCTGTACGGTAAATGCTCGGGAATTACGGCATATTATTCAGGCTGCTGTGTGGGGGAGAGGAAGTAAATATCCGGAAATTAGGGCTTTAGGGCAGTCTTTGTGGGAACAAGGTAAAAAAATTGCCCCCGGTATTTTTAAGGTACCTTTTAAGAAGGTGGCAGAGGAGAAGTTTAGGACTGAGGTAAAGGTGGTAGGGGGAGAACTAGAAGCGGAAATGTTGGCTTTTACTGAGGAACCGGAAAAATTGGTGGCTCAGACTTTTTTGATTGGGCGGATGCAGGGGATAGAAGCTGAGGTTGATATAGAGGAATTGATGAGGTTAGTTTGTGAAAGTGAAAGGCCTCGGGAATTAGAACAGATTAGTTTTACCTGGTGGATAAAGAATTTAAGTCTGGCTGGACTTACCCATTTAGCTAGACATCGAATGCAGTCATTAGTTGTGCCTTCATTTAGCGAAATGAGGGAAAAGGGATTTATTATGCCGGATTCGATTAGGCAGAAGGTATTATTAAAGGAAAGATATGAGCGGGTGTGTCGGGAGCATTTAAAGGCTAAGGCTGAATTAGGATTAAAGGATGAGGTTTATTTGTTTTTATGTGGTAATTTAGTAGATGTAGTGACTACGATGAATGGGAGAGAGCTTTTACATTTTATGAGGCTGAGGACCTGTCAGCGGGCTCAATGGGAAATTAGAAATTTGGCGGAAATGATGTTGGGGCAGTTAAGGGAAATTGCACCGCGTTTATTTAAATATTTTGGTCCGAGTTGTTATCTTTGGGGTTATTGTCCAGAAGGAAAACTTTCCTGTGGAGAACAAGAGAAGATGAGGGAAAGGTATGGGGAGGTAAATAATGAAGCGGATTGCACTTTTAACTAGTGGGGGAGATGCCCCGGGAATGAATGCCGCCATTCGGGCGGTAGTTAGAACCGGTATTTATTATGGTGTGGAAGTGGTGGGTGTCAGAAGAGGTTATCAAGGTTTAATTGAACGGGATTTTGTGGAGTTGGATTTAGGTTCAGTTGCCGATATAATTCATCGAGGGGGTACAATTTTACTTACCGCTCGCTGTGATGCTTTTTATGAGGAAAAGGAGAGGGAACAGGCGGTAGCTGGATTAAAAGAAAGACATGTGGAAGGTTTGATTGTGGTAGGTGGAGAAGGTAGTTTCCGTGGGGCTTTGGAAGTGGAAAAATTGGGGATACCAGTAATTTGTATTCCCGGTACTATTGATAATGATATTCCTTGTACGAGAACTACTATAGGATTTGATACAGTAATTAATACGGTTATTGATGCTATTAACAAGATTAGGGATACAGCTACCTCACATGAAAGAATTTTTGTGATTGAGGTCATGGGGCGCCATTCTGGATTTATTGCTTTGGAAGCCGGTTTGGCAGGAGGTGCAGAATCAATTGTTATTCCAGAATTACCAATGCGGGTAGATGATATTATTCGTAATATTAAGCGGGGTTTACGCCGGGGTAAAAAACATAGTATTATTATTGTTGCCGAAGGGGCGGGTGATGCGGCAACAATTACACGGCAAATAGTGGAAAAGACAGGTTTGGAAACCAGACTTTCTATTTTAGGTTATATTCAAAGGGGTGGGACTCCTACAGCTCAAGATCGTTTACTGGCAGGAAAAATGGGGGCTGAGGCTGTGAATTTACTGTTGAGAGGCGAACGTAAAAAGATGTTAGGCTTAGATGGTGATAAAATTAGGAATTTTGATTTGGAATGGGCGATTAATCAGTCAAAGACTGTTAGTTTGGAAGATTTGCGTTTAGCTGGAATGCTTTCGATTTAAGGGGGGGGACATGAAAATTACTATTGCTCAATTAAAAAGTGGGGATTTAGAGAGAAATTTAGCTAAATTAAAGGAGCTTAATTTACAGACAGATTTAATTGTTCTGCCGGAAACTTTTTTATATGGGCACCCAGAGGACCTATTATTGACTAAGGTTTGGTTCAGAGAAAATATTCGGAACCTTTTGGTGATCATGAGACAACTGCAGGTAGATTTCCCGGATATTGGTTGGGTAGTTGGGGGTTCTTGGGCAAAATTTGCTGATGCTTTTTTTATTTCGGAAGAAGAACAGCTAGTAAAGCTGCACGGTAAAAAAAGGGTTGATTTTCGGGGTGAAAAAATTGGTTTCTTGCTTAATGATGATTTGTGGGATAGAAGTAAGGTGGCAGAACATCAAGAAGCTGGAGCTACCTTAATTATTAGTTTAAATACGTTGCCTTTTTATCAGGGGATTGAAAAAGAACTTTATAATCAGGTGAGGAAACATGTAGGTAGGTACCGCTTACCTTTTTTATTGGTTAATCAGGTTGGGAAAATTAATGATTTTCTTTTTGAAGGTAAATGCTTTTGTTTAGATTCAGTAGGCGAACCTTTGGTAGTGCTGCCTAGTTTTGAAGAAAGTGTGCAGACCTTTTCTTTATCTCAGCAGGAACGGGTTACTTATCTTGCTACTAATGAAAAGGAGGCAGTACGGCGTGCTTTAGTGGCAGGTATTCGTGAATTTTTTCAGGAAGCAGGATTTTGCCGAGCATTGATCGGTTTATCGGGGGGAATAGATTCGGCTGTGGCAGCTGCTTTGGCTGTGGAAGCTTTGGGCCCGGAAAATGTTTTGGCTGTTACTTTACCTTCTCCTTTTACACCACAGGAAAGTGTTGAAGATGCGAAAAAATTAGCTAATAATTTAGGGGTGTGTTTACGTATTTTAGAGATTAAGGAACTTTATGAAACTTATTTGGAATTGTTAAAAGCTGATTTTGAGGGTTTAGAATTTGATCAAACTGAGGAAAATTTGCAGGCTCGGATTCGGGGTACTATTTTGATGGCCTTGGCTAATAAATTTAATTGTTTGTTGTTAAATGCTAGTAATAAAAGTGAACTGGCAACTGGTTATTGTACTTTATATGGGGATTTGTGTGGAGCTTTGGGAGTACTGAGGGATGTGCCTAAAACGTTGGTTTATGAGTTAGCGGCTGAGCTTAATCGAGAAAAAGAAATAATTCCGCAGGAAATAATTAAAAAAGAGCCCAGTGCAGAATTGAGACCTGGACAAAAGGATGGTGATAGTTTACCACCTTATGAAGTTTTGGATGAGATTCTAGAGTATTTGGTGGGCGGTTGTGTGGTAAGTGATCTGGTGGAAAAGGGATTTGAAAAAGAGTTGGTAGAGAAAATTAGGGAGCTGTTGATTAAAAATGAGCATAAGAGAAGACAGGCACCACCTGGATTAATTGTTACTACTCGTCCGGAAACTTTATTATATAAATTTTAAAGGAAGGTGAAAAAGTGGCAGAAGTAGATCAGTTTTCCACGGAAAAAGGTAGTCGGCTGCGTAAATGGTTAATCTTGGCCGGTATTATACTACTTTATTTATTGCTGAGGTTTTTTGTAGTTTTTAAGTTGGATTGGACTTGGTTTCAAGTATTGGGATATGAAGAGGTTTTTAAACGAAATTGGAGTGGAAAATTACTCTGGGGGAGTCTTTTGGGGGGAGTAGTTTTTTTAGTTAGTTTACTCAATTTTTTCTTGGTTTTTAGGATTGCTAAAAAACCGTTTCGTTTATCTTTGTCTTTAGGTCTTGCTTTTTTAGTTAGTTTAGTGGCTGTTAGTAAAGAGGCAGGAAATTGGTTAGAAATTTTAAGTTTTTTACAGGCACAACCTTTCGGTATTTTTGATCCTCAATTTAATTTAGATTTAAGTTTCTATGTTTTTCGTTTACCAGTATGGTGGTTGGTGCTGCGTTTAATTAATTTAGTCTTATTTTTAAATTTAATTTTAAGTGTGCCTTTATATTTGTTTTTATTTTCCGGTAAAATTGAGATTACCACAGAATATGTTACACAGCGTATCTTTACCGTAGGGGAACGTAAGGCTCTTACTCATCTTGGTTTTTTGATCGGTCTTTTTTTTGTGGGTTTAGCCTGGCGTTATAAATTATTAGGTTATGAATTATTATTTAATCAGGAAGGTTCTGTTATTGGGGCTGGGGCGGCTGATTTAAAAGCCCGTTTGCCGGGTTATCGTTTTTTAAGTTTGTTTTCCTTGGCTGTGGGCTTATATGTTGCTTGTTTTATGGCTAAAAACAGAAAAAGGGTTTTAGGTGCTCTGGGGATTTATTTTTTAATTACATTATTAGTTAGCGGACTTTTTCCGGGAATGTATCAACAATTTATTGTTGATCCTGATGAATTAAGACAGGAACTGCCTTATTTGGAACGTAATATTGCTTTTACTAGACAGGCTTATGGTTTAGAGAATTTAACAACTGTAGAATATCCGGTAGGGGAATTAACTAAAGAAGATTTAAAAGCTAATCGGGCGATTATTGATAATATTCGTCTTTTGGATCATCGGGCTACTAGAAGTACCTATAGTCAGCAGCAGGAAATTAGACTTTATTATGATTTTATTGATGTGGATATTGATCGTTATGTAATAGATGGTAAACCGACACAAGTTTTACTGGCAGCCCGGGAATTAAATCGTGAGGCTTTACCAGAACAGGCTAAAACCTTTAATAATTTATTATTTAAATATACTCATGGCTTTGGTTTAGTGATGAGTCCGGCCAATGCGGTCAGTGAAACAGGTTTACCCCAATATTTAATTCAAGATATTCCACCACAATCGGTGCTGGGGGAAATTAAACAACCGCGGATTTATTATGGTGAAGCTAAACAGGATAATGTGATTGTAAAAACTGGACTTAAAGAATTTGATTATCCTTTGGGTGATGATAACCAAGAATATGTTTATGAAGGTGATGGGGGTATCCCCATGACTTTTGGTAATAAATTATTATTGGCGATTAGGGATAAGCAATTTAGATATTTACTTTCGGATTATATTACGAAAGAGAGTCTTTATTTGGAAACACGTAATCTTCGGGAACGTGTGCAAAGAATTGCACCTTTTTTATATTTTGATCAAGACCCTTATTTAGTTTTGGGAGAAGATGGCTACCTTTATTATTTATTGGATGCTTATACAGTTACTGATCGATATCCTTATTCACAAAAAGTGGAATCTGGAAATTTTAATTATATCCGTAATAGTGTTAAAATAGTAATTAACGCTTATTCTGGGGAAGTTGATTTTTATCTTTTTGAAGAAAATGATCCTTTAATAAAAGTCTATCAGCGTATTTTCCCTACATTATTTAAAGATCAGGCAGAATTTCCGAAAGATTTAGAGGCTCATCTCCGTTATCCAGAGGATTTATTTAATCTCCAATCAGCCATGATTCGAGATTATCATATGACTAATCCCACTGTCTTTTTTACACGTGAAGATCGCTGGGAAATAGGTCGAGAAGTATATTGGGGTGAATTACAGGTTCAAGATCCTTATTATAGTATTATTCGTTTACCAGGTGAAGAAAAAGAGGAATTTGTTTTGATGCGGGTTTTTTCACCAGCACGGAAACAAAATATGATTGCTTGGTTAGCTGCCCGTTCTGATGGTGAACATTATGGTAAACTCCTTCTTTATAAGTTCCCTAAAGGAGTACAAATCCCGGGTACAGCACAGGTAGAATCATTGATTGATCAGGATCCTGAAATTTCAAGTCAGTTAACACTTTGGGGACAAGGTGGCAGTAGAGTTATTCGGGGTAATCTTTTGGTTTATCCCATAGCTGGTTCACTACTTTATGTGGAACCTTTATACATTGAAGCAGAGCAGAATAAATATCCACAATTAAGAAAGGTTTTTGTCTATTATAAAGATCAAATTGTTATGGAGGATACTTTGGAATTAGCTCTGGAAAAAATTTTTGGTGATGGCTTAGAGGCCTCTTCTTCTGCTATAGTAGAAGAAGAACATTCCCTAGAGGAATTATTGGAGCGTTTTGCGGAATTACATGCTCAGGGACAGGCAAAAATTAAAGCCGGTGATTGGGCCGGCTATGGTCAAATTCAAGAGGAGATTGATAGTTTATTAAGGAAGCGGTGGGATGATGAAGAATAATAGGCAAGAGTTAAAAGAATGGATTATTACTATTTTAACGGCAATAGTTTTGGTGATTGTTATTAGAACTTTTATTTTGGATAGTAGGGTAGTGCCTACACCTTCTATGGTACCTACCATAGAACCTTGGGATAGGCTTTTTGTGGAAAAAGTTACTCATCGGTTTAAAGGATTGGAAAGGGGGGAAGTGATTGTTTTTGTTCCACCGGAACAATCTCGGCTCAAAGATGATTTGATTAAACGTTTGATTGCTTTACCCGGTGATACGGTAGAAATTAAAGGGGGAAAAGTATATGTAAATGATGAGCCATTGGATGAACCTTATTTAGCTGAACCGATGCATTATGAGTATCCATTAATTCAAGTCCCTGAAGGTAAAATTTTTGTGTTGGGTGATAATCGTAATCGTTCATATGATTCACATGAATGGGGTTTTGCTGATTTAGAAAGTGTTAAAGGGAAAGCATTGTTTACTTATTGGCCGCTCAATAGAATGAAATATTGGAAGTAATTTTGAGGAGTGTGATTAAATGCGTAAAAGGGGAAGAATAAAACGAATGTTATTTTATCTATTAATTTTTGCTTTATTTTTTGCCGGGGCGGTTTTGGTAACTACCATGTTTTTAAAATGGTATTATAAGATTTAAATGAGGCTGGATTTTCCAGCCTCATTTTAAATTAGGGCTATAAAGACATTTAAAAGACCAAAACTAAGCAGCAGTAAAATGGGATGTAGTTTGCTAAAGATAAATAAAGCTAGAGCTATTAAAGTAAATACCAATTCTAGTGGACGGGAAATAGTATTTAAACCTAAATTAACCGCTGCTCCAATGATCAAGGCTACTACAATAGGACGCAACCCTTGGAATACACCTTGGAATAGAGGTTTGTCTTTATGTTTGAGTACTAAAGAAGTTAGGGTGATAACTAATATTAAAGCGGGAAAGACAACACCTAAAGTAGCGATTACAGCTCCACTAAAACCAATTACTTGATAGCCAGTATAAGTAGCTGTATTAATAGCTATTGGTCCGGGAGTTATTTCGGCTACGGCAATGATATCGGCAAATTCTTGGGTGGTTAACCAGGCTTGTTTAGTGACAATTTCTGTTTGCATTAAAGGCAGCATGGCATAGCCGCCACCAAAGCCAAAAAGTCCTACAATGAAAAAGGTTTTAAAAAGTAAGAAATGCATTTTAAACAGCCCCCTTGACTAAGGCACCAGTTAAACCACCTAAAATAATTAATAAAACTGGATGCACATTAAAGATTAAAAGCAGACTTAAAGCTATACCAAAGATAAGCAAACTAAAAGGAGCCCGAATTACTTTACGGCCAGTTCTAATCCCTACACCTAAAATTAAAGCAATAATGGCTGGCCTTACTCCCGCGAAAAAGCGTTGTAAATGGCTGTCTTCACTTTGGGTATCTAAAAGGGTAGCTAAAAGCAGAATAATTATAAATGAGGGTAGAGTTGCCCCTAAAAGAGCCACAATTGCTCCACTTATGCCCATCATTTTAAAACCTATAAAAATAGAGGCATTTACGGCTACTGGCCCGGGTGCGGATTGTGTGATGGCCAGCATATCTATAAATTCCTCTTCAGTCATCCACTGATAACGATTTACTACTTCTTCTTCGATTAAAGGCAGCATAGCATAGCCGCCGCCAAAAACAAAAAGTCCTATTTTAAAAAAGGTCCCAAATAGTGTAAGATAAGATGAAAAGTGCTTTTTTAATGTGGACAACGATAAAACCTCCTTGTAAAATGTTAACTGTGTAGGGAGCCAGGCACCTTTTCCCCATTTTAACATAATCATAGGATAGTTAAACAGGAAAAAGGTGAAGTTCACAAAAATAGTAATCGTTTTTGAAGAAGTATGTTTTTTGGTTTTTTACTTAAAATAGAAGTATGATAACTAAATTTGTGATTTATGGCTTTTTGGGTTGGACAATGGAAATTATTTGGACAGGTTTAGGTTCCCTCTTGCAGGGTAATTTAATGTTGTCTAGTTTTACATATTTGTGGATGTTTCCTATTTATGGTTTGGCAGTTTTTTTAGAACCTGTTCATGATCGAATTGTGGACATGCCTTGGTTTATTCGAGGCACTATTTGGGCGATTATTATTTTAACTATAGAATATTTGACTGGCTGGTTATTAACCAGTTTTTTGGGTCGCTGTCCTTGGGATTATAGTCAGGTGACACCTTATCATCTGCAGGGTTTAATACGCTGGGATTATTTCCCCGCATGGTTTTTTGCTGGTTTGATTTTTGAAAGAATTCATCAAGCCTTAGATAAATTACCTATTTAGAAGAGGAGTGATTTTGTGCGTATCAGACGACGTCCCGGTGTTTTGAAGGAATTAAAAAAATTACCGGGTTTTTTACTACCTGGTGAGCAGTGGCAGTGGGAAAAGGCAAATCCTCTTTATGTAGAATTGGGTATGGGTAAAGGAAAATTTATTACTTCTTTGGCCTATCAAAAACCTGAAATTAATTTTGTGGGTATTGAAAAAGTGCCGGAAATAATTTATCAAGCTGGGAAGCGTGTGCCAGCGGGTTTACCTAATTTACGATTTTTGTTAAGTGATGTCACTCAAATTGATGAATATTTTCAACCTGGAGAAATTTCGCGGATTTATTTAAATTTTAGTGATCCCTGGCCGAAAAATCGCCATGCTCACAGGCGTTTAACTAGTCCCTTTTTTTTAAAACTATATCGAGATTTACTTGTATTAGGTGGAGCAATCCATTTTAAAACAGATTGTGTGGATTTTTTCGAGTACTCTTTACGGCAGTTTTCGCAAATTGGTTTTTCGGTAGAAAAGATTACCTATGATTTGCACAATTCTGGTTATAAAGCTAATATTTTAACTGAATATGAACTTAAATTTATGGCTCAAGGAGTACCAATTTGTCGGTGTGAAGCCATTAAAATGGAGGGAAAGTCTTGAAATTACCTAAAAATATAATGAGGCCCTTACAAAGGGCCATCATTGAGTTTGATTTATTAGTTGAAGGTGATCAGGTTTTGGTCGGACTTTCCGGGGGTAAAGATAGTCTTGTACTTTTATATGCTTTAAATGTTTTTATAAAATACCTACCTTTTTCGGTAAAATTGGGAGCCTTAACTGTGGATCTCGGTTTTGTTGATAAAACTCATGGGGATAATTTAAAAGAAATTTGTCAGTCCCTTCAAGTACCTTATTTTATAGAACGGGTAGAATTAGCGGAAAAGATTATGAATCATCCCACACAAAATCCCTGTGCTCAATGTGCTTATTTCCGCAGGGCGGTGATGCACAATTTTGCCCAGACCAAGGGATTTAATAAAGTAGCTTGGGCACATCATTATGATGATGCCGTGGAAACTTTTTTAATGAGTATTCTATATTTAGGTCAAATTACCACTTTTTTACCTAAAACTTATTTAGAAAAAACTCAAGTAACGGTAATTAGACCTTTAGTCTATTTGCGGGAAAAAGATATTAAAGGATTTATTAAGCAATTAGGTTGGGAACCTTTAGAAAGTCCTTGTTCTTTAAGTGGTCAAACAAAACGGGCAGAGGTCAAGGAATTGATTCGAAATTTACAAAAGACAAATCCTGCTTTGTTCACTAATTTGGCTGCTGCCATGCGTCAGGGTCAGCGTGAACAAAGATGGCCTGCTTTACCTACACGAAAGGTGTTAAAAGAAAAAAGTAGGTTGTTTTGGTTAAAGTAAACTTTTTAAAACCGATAAAGCATAATCTATTTCGGAACAGGTATTAAAATGATTAAAACTAAAGCGAACTGTTCCTTGTGGATAGGTACCTAATGTTTGATGAGCAGCTGGGGCACAATGTAGTCCACAGCGGGTCATAATGCCGTATTTTTCTGCCAAAAGAGTGGCTATTTGAGCATTATCCCTTTTAGGGAAATTTAAGGAAACAAGGGGTACCCTTTTTTCTGGATCATGAGGACCAATAATTTCAATTTCTGTAATTTCTTTAATTCCCCGTAAAAAATGTTGAGTTAGGTTTTTTTCTTTTTCTTGAATTGTACTGATTTTAGTTTTTAAAAGATATTTTAAAGCTGCATTTAAGCCATAAATGCCCGGAATGTTTAAAGTGCCGGCTTCGAATTTATCGGGAAGACATTGGGGATGAGCCAATTGTTCGGAAAAACTACCAGTACCCCCTTCAATTAGGGGGGAAAGGGTTTTTGCCAGTTCATCACGAAGTAATAAACCCCCAATACCCATGGGTCCTAAAAGCCCCTTATGTCCGGTAAAGGCTAGGGCATCTAGGTTCAAATCTGTAAAATTTATTTCTAAATAACCAGCAGTTTGGGCACTATCAATAATTAAAAAAATGTCCTTTTCTTGACAAAGTTTGCTGATATCTTTGAGGGGTAAAATTGTTCCGCAGACATTGGAGGCTTGAGTAAGAATTATGGCTTTGGTATTGGGACGGATCTTTTTTTTCACCCAGGATAAGTCTAAGGGATTTGCCGTAGAATAGGGAATTTGTGATACTTGCAGTCCTTTTTTTTGTAGAGAATATAAAGGACGTAGAACGGCATTGTGTTCCAAAGCCGAAACTAGAACATGATCAGTTGGTTTTAATAAGCCTTTGATTATTAAATTCAAACTTTCCGTAATATTTTTGGTAAAAATAATATTTTCTGTTTGCGGGAAATGGAATAAAGTTTCTAAGAGTTCTCTAGTTTCTAAAATGGTTTGGGCTGTGGAAAAAGCCAGATCATAAAGACCACGTTGGACATTTGCCCCTATTTCTGTTAGAAAATAGTGGATCTGTTCTACTACTTCTTTAGGTTTGGGAAAAGAGGTAGCCGCATTGTCAAAATAAATGTTTTTCATTTTAATCACATCCTCTTCCTTATTTTAGCGTAATTAAGGCAAAAATGACACTTGCTGGGGAGGTAAAAATGGTGGAACAAGAAAGTAAAAGCAGCATAATTTTAGGTGGGGCCTTAATTGGTTTTTTAGGTGTTCTCTTTAGTCAATGGGAAGCTAGTGAAAACTGTTGGACTTGTTTACAGGAACAATTAATTTCTTTGGGTGCTAAATTACCTACCATTGGTTATTTTTCTTTAGAAATAGTGGGCATAATTTTGGGGGCTGCTTGTTTAGCTATTTGTCGAAAAGAATTTGATACATCACTGGCTTCTTTATCTTGGCTCTATTTTGTCCTAGGTTTTATGGTGATGATGGGTGTCTTCATTTTTCTGGGTTGTCCCTTTAGAATGGCTTTTCGTTTAGGTACAGGTGATTTAAATGCTCTTTCTGGTTTAGTAGGTTTAATTTGCGGTATTTTATTAGGTCTCTCTTTTTTAAAAAAAGGTTTTACTATACCGGAAAAACGTAAAACCGGTAAAAAAAATAAGCTTATTTATTGGGGAGTAATGATTAGCTTTTTATTATATTCGTGGGGTCGTCCCCTTAGCTTTTATTTAAAAAAAGGGCACCTTGATTTTTCCCTAAGCTTAGTTCTAGGTTCTCTTTTTTTGGGGTTAATCATTGGGCTTGTAGCCCAACACACTAGATTCTGTTTAATGGCCGGATTTCGTAATTTATTTTTATGTCGTGATACATATCTATTACATGGTTTTTTGGCCTTAGTTTTTTTTAGTACTTTGACTAATCTTAATGCAGGTGATTATCAGTTAAATTTTAATCTTGATGTTGGACTCATTTGGGGTTTTGGGGCCATGGTTTTAATTGGTTGGGCTTCACTTTATTTAGGCGGCTGTCCTTTACGTCAGTTAGTGCTCTTGGGTGAAGGTAAAATTAAAGCCTTATTAGTTTGGAGTGGTATGTTGGTTGGAGCTTGGTTTGGTCACTGGGGTCAAATTTCCGCAACCACTTTTCAGGGGAAATTAATTTTAATTCTCAGTTTACTATTTTTACTGGCTATCTCTTGTTATTATAGTGAAAAAGAGGTGACTTAATGGAATATTTAGCTCTGTTTTTTACGCAATCCGGTGCCCTAAAATATCAGCGTTATTTATTTTCACTTTCAATTGAGGGTAAATTAAGACCTGTACCACGAAAGTTAAGTTCAAGTTGTGGTTTGGCAGTTTATTTTTCATTTACGGCTGATTGGCGGCAATTACTACATGCGGATTTGCAGAAATTGTACCAAATTAATGAGGGTGAATATCAGTTGTGTTTTTCAGCCCAGGAGTAAATATTTATAAATAATAGTTTTTTTCACAGAAAATACCTGTACGCCCTAAATTATAGGGATTTACAGGTGTTTTTTACATCATTTGACAAATAAACGAATGTTTTTTAAACTATGAATAAATAAATAATTAAAGGGGGGCAGTGAGAAAACATTTAGAGAAGAGGGGGGGAAGTATTTTTATCTGATAAAAATTT
>DUTS01000042.1 GCA_012841935.1 Clostridia bacterium | reverse complement strand
GCTGCAATTCCTGTTGATAATGTACACGTTTCTCAAAATCTGCCGCAAAGGAATTTTCTAACTCTAGGTTCGCACTTTTAATTTCATTAGAAAACTCTTGCCAAGTCTCGGCATTTTGTTCGATAAATACCTGCCGTCTTTCAGCTTCTACTTTTTCCAAACGATTTAATTCTTTATTAATGGCTACTTCAACATCAGGAATTTTCTTACCTGTAGCCCTTAAATATTCAGCGTATTTTTCCGAATACCCCTGATTCTTTTTAACCTCATAAAGATAATCACTTAATAGATAATCAGGTGGTGTGAGCACCTGTTCTTTTCTGCGGAGAACTCTTTTTATTCGACTTTGTTCTGGGTGAGTTTTAATTTTTCCACTTAAAACATAAACCCGATTATAGGCTAAGGCGTCATCAACATATGTATTAGTAATGGCCTTTTGAGACTCATAATTACTGCACAACCTATATTCCTCATTTAATAAATCGGCTAATTTAGCAGTTTGGACTTGGTCAGTAATTAATAATTCCCGTGCAGCCTTTTTTATTTCTTCTGCTTGTCTAAGGCTCTCCATTTCGGAAGTAGCCTGAATTATTTCTTGACGTTTCTTTTCAATTTCCGGAATTAACTTACCAGTTTTTTGTACATACTCTTCATATTTAGCTGAATAACCACCACTGGTGTTTAATTCATCCCAATATTCATCCATAGTATATTCCGGTGGCAAATTTTTGCCCAAAATAAAACTGGAAGTTCTTTTTCTTAAACCTTGCCTACCTAAAAAATGATTCTGTAAAGCCCTATTAACATAATCTTTAGTTTCGGTTATTTCAACCTCAAATTTATTCCGTTTACTATATTCATTATCGAGCATTTCCTCTAGTTTTATCACATATGGGTCTGTTTCCTTTACAGCAGCATTTAAATCGCGCACCCAATGTTTACGGCGGTAATCCTCTTGTACCACCTGATTTTCTACCGCCTCCATAATTATCATTTCAATTAAAGGATCATTGTTTTTTCGCCCAACCCTCTGTAAATCCTCTAAATATTTAGGGGAATACCCATTATTTTTATATATTTCAGCTAAATATTCATCACGAGAATAAAGCGGAGTATTAGCTTGTCCTTTTTGAGGCACATGTTGTAGACGGCTGAGATAAGCAGCCAATTTTTTACGCTCCGCTGCATAATTATTACGTAATGAACGCTCCTTTTCTATAAAATTGTTAATAACTATTTTTTTTCTTAAATCACCTTGTCCAAATTCGGCTAAAAGATCAACATGAATTTTATCTTTTCTTATTTTCTCCATTTCTTTTAAAGATTTAAGTTCTGCTTCTATTTCAACTTCAACTTTTTGATTTTGCCGACCTGTCACCCGGACATACTCTTCATATTTCGGTGAATAACCGTGATTTTCGGCTATCTCCTCAAAATATTCTTGCAAACTATAACGAGTAACATGTTCATGTAGGGCCAAAGTTTCTTCTGGAAAGGTATCTGCCTGATGATCCTTTAATGCCTTAGCTAAATAAGTTTGATTTCTTTCCAAAAGTTCTTGATATTGGTTACGTTCCTCACATTCCATTTCCAATAGATGTTCTAATTTTTCATTTTTAATAATTTCTTCTTCAACTAAATTAAATAATTCCTTACCTTCCTTTTGCAAATAAGCCTTACGTCTTTTGCTTTCCATTAATTTGGCCTTTTCCAATTCTCCCCTAATTACTTCTTCAACCTCGGGAATTCTTTTTCCGGTGGCCCGCAAATGCTCAGCATATCTCCCCGAATACCCCTTTTGATTTCTTGCTTCATAGATATACTCATTCAAGACATAACTAGGAGGCGTAAGAA
Organism: Clostridia bacterium; assembly: GCA_012841935.1. Taxonomy (NCBI): domain Bacteria; kingdom Bacillati; phylum Bacillota; class Clostridia; species Clostridia bacterium. The sequence goes on along the minus strand of DUTS01000042.1, from coordinate 3,093 downwards.
CAGGTTGTTTACGCCTAAAAATTCTCCCCAAACGTCCTTTTTTCCCCAGCTTCACCTTTCCGGTTAAAACATATGTCCGATGATAAGCAAGGGCTTCAGCAATATAATTTTTAGTATTATTTTTAGTTTTTTCATAAGCACCCCTATGCAAATGTTCCTCAAATAGCAATTCCTCCAATTTGGCTGTTTTATTTTCTTCATTTAATATTTCAGCAACTGCGTCATCAAGAATTTTTTCTTTTCTAACTTTTTCTTGATTAACTAGTCGAATAAGAGCCTCATTTCGGGCTTCTTCTACCTCAGTAATTAAATAGCCTGTTTTACGAACATATTCCTCATATTTAGGTGAATAACCAGATTGTGCTTCAACTTCTTGAAGTAATTCCTCAAGGGAATATTTCTTTGAAACATTTGCCCTTAAAAGGAAATTAGTCGTCCTTTTTCGCAAACCTTGGTTGCGCCACTGATATTCATCAATAGCTTTTTCCACATAGGACTCCGCCTGTTGCTTCTCCTTTTCAAATTCACGCCGTAAAGAGTGCTCGGTAGAAATTAATTTGCCCAATTTTTGCCTAAAGGAAGCCCACTCACCCCAAGCCCTTCCCTTTTCATATTTATCCATTTTCTACCCCCCTTTCGTTTAACAAGGGATTTCAAGCACTCTTATTTCTTTTAATAATAATTTTCTTTTTCTTGGACGTCTTCTTATCCTTTTGTAATTCCGCTACTTCGTCAACCTTAGTAGTCATCAACTGATAAAGTTTAGTATCTTGCGGGAACTTATCAATAAAGGGAATAATACTGTTCCCCGAAAATAGCAGACCTTGTCCCGGATCAGAATTAGTCACATAAGACATTTGTGTTTCCGAAATATTTAATAAAGCCGATAATTCAACTCTATCTGTTGGTGCTTGGTTAAGCATCATAATGAAATCACTGTTAGCCAACATGTTTCTAGCCAAATCTGATTGTAATAAATCTTCCACGTTCTGGGTAATCCCGGTGGGGATGGCCCCCCATTTTCTAGCCCGTTTATAAAGTTCAAATAGGAAATTCGCCGAATATTCATTAGAGAATAAAAGATAAATTTCGTCCATGTAAATCCAAGTCCGCTTACCTTTATCCCGGTTACTAGTTACCCTGTTCCAAATAGCATCCAGCACAATTAACATACCCATTGTTTTTAACTGTTTCCCTAAATCCTTGATATCAAAACACACCAGGCGATTATTAATATCAATATTTGTTTTATTAGCAAACACAGATAAGTTCCCAGTTGTATATAATTCCAAAGCTGTAGCCAAATTCACTGCTTCAGGCTCTCTTTGACGAATCATAATTTCGTAAAAGTCTCTTAATGTAGGTGTTTTCTCTGGATCAAAATCCTGCATGTACTCACTATAAGCCAGCCGTATACAGCGGTCAATAATTGACTTTTCTTTAGGAGTTAAACCATCCCTACCGCCAACAATAATCTCACATAAGGAAAGTACGAAATCAGATTTCAGCATTAAGGGTTCATCATCATCCGAATAGTCAATACTCATATCCAAAGGATTAATATAGTTTTTGGAACCTGCTGAAATATAAATCACTTCACCATCAAAGTTTTCAACCAATCGCGTGTATTCTCTTTCTGGGTCAATAATGATAACATCATCCCCGGTATTTAAAAGGACATTAACCATTTCCCTTTTAGCACTAAAGGATTTTCCACTTCCCGGTGAACCTAAAATAAAACCATTAGCTGTTTTCAGTGTCTTACGATTAAACATAATCAAGTTTCTAGAAACAGCATTTAATCCATAATACATACCATCATCCTGCAGCAATTCCTGTGAAGAAAAAGGAATGAAAATGGCCGCACTTTCCGTTGTCAAACAACGATCAGCCTTAATAGAATTAATACCCAATGGCAGTGAAGAATTTAATCCTTCCTCCTGCTGATAATTAAGTACTCCCACCTGACAAAGGAACTTTCTGCCGGTGGCCATAATGGCTTCTGTGGTTCTATCTAATTCCTCTAAAGTATCGGCAAAGTGAGTAATAACCACATTTAACAAATAGAGCTTTTGGTTGCGGTTCATCACTTGGTCCAACAACTGTTGAGCTTCCTCTAAACTAAAACGCAATTCATAAGGAATGAAAGGTTCCAAATAACCACTGCGGAGACTTCTTTTTTGATATTCTATTTTATTAGCCTCCATACCGGTAATTTGTCGGTTAATTAATCTTAAAGCTGTATGTGGTTCAATAACTTTTAAATTAATACTTAAAAGCATATTTACACTAAAATCGGTAAGTTCACCCAAAAGGGTATCATTGATAAAAGCAGGTAAATCTTTAATAAAAACACTTCTAGCATAACTATCTCCCACCAACATATAATCCCGTTTAAATTCAAAACTTTCCGGTGCCACGGCATCCTTGGAAACAGCCCCATTTCGTTTGCTTACCCGTGGTTCATAAGCAAATTCACCCTCTCTACCCCGGCGATACACATCATGCAAAAGTTCTAATCTTTCTTTAATACCCAAAACCTTACCTTGACTGCCAATCCTCCGCAATAATCCCAATGTTTCATTTTCCAAACGAGCAAAAATACTTTTTGCTTCCTCAATATTTTCAGCATTAATAGTTAAAGTAATATACTTTTCCTTTTGAATATCATTTCGCCCAGCACTAACTTGTTTTTTAAGCATGTCATTATATTCTTGACGATAAATATCAAATTTATCACCACGCTCTTTAAGTAGGATTCTCCTTTCGAAATTTTCCTTATTCACTGATTTGTTTAAAACTGTTATTTGCACATCAATATTAGAATTAAAATAGTTCAAAAGATCACAGTATTTTACAAAAATGTCTTCCTTATCTTCATGTCTGGCAATTTGATAATTAATATCCTTAAATTTAATTGTTTTGGAATAACGTCCTCTGTTTAATTCAATAATTCCATCATCATTAGCCCTGATATAAGGCACAGTTTGCTGTGATGTCTTCGGAATAATATTTTGGCCCTTAGGACCTTTTCCTTTCTTTCCTCCAAAAAGCTTATCCAAAAAACCCAAATCACTTCACCTCTACCTTCGC
>DUTS01000041.1 GCA_012841935.1 Clostridia bacterium | reverse complement strand
GGAAATTAAAAAGGAATTGCGAACATCTTTGCAGGAATCACTGCGGGAACTCTCTCTTTATGATAACCATCCGGCCGATATTGGTGAGGCTACTTGGGAAAGAAGCAAGGCTCTAGGTTTACAGCAGTTTTTTGAAGCCCGTTTAAGGCAAATTGATCAGGCTTTGGCTGCTTTAGAGGAAGGGACTTATGGTTTATGTAGGGAGTGTGGTCGGAAAATTGAGCAAGACAGATTAAAGGTTATTCCCTATACTACTACTTGTTTGGTTTGTAAAGAAAAACAAGAAACTAAGCTTGATAAACGTCCTTTAGAAGAAGAAATAATTGGCGGTATGCAAGGTTTAGATCCAAAAGAAAATAATGCCTTTGATGGGGAAGATGCTTGGCAGGCTGTAGCTCGTTATGGTAGTAGTGATTCCCTAGCTGATGTTGAAAGTGGTATAGACAACTATCTTTTACCAGAACAAAAAAAGTTTCGCGGTAAAATGAAGCAAGAGGAGTAATATTTAGGGACTTGTTGCATAGGTTTAAATTGAGGAATGGAGGGGGATAAGGTGGAACCTAAAAAATATAAAGTGTTGTTGGAGGATCGCAAGGCCCTGCAGGCTGATGGTGTTAATGAGGTGGAAAGTTTTGATGAACGGCAAGTAATTGCTCTTAGTAAATTAGGTCCTTTGGTAGTACGTGGTGAACAGCTGCATATTACACAATTAAATTTAGAGGCCGGACAATTATCATTAGAGGGAATCATTAATAGTATAGAATATATTGAAGATAAACAGGCCCAAATGAAGGCCAGAGGAAAAGGGGTTTTGGCCCGTTTATTTAAATAGCTTTAAAATGGGGGTAGTAATGTTAATTTTAGAACAGGCTCTGGTGTTTTTGGGTGTAGTCTTCTGGGGAGGTTTAGTGGGTATAATCTGGGATTTTTTACGAACCCTCAGAAAGGTCTATTCCTTTAGAAAATGGCAGATCAATTTAAGTGATGTGCTTTTTTGGTTTTTAATAACTATTTTTACAGCCTTATTTTTAGTTTTGCTTACTTGGGGGGCTGTAAGGTTTTATTTTTTACTGGGTATGTTCTTGGGTTTTAGTTTATATTTAAAGTTTTGTGGTAGGTTTATTCGCCGCTTTTTTTTAAAAACGCTTCTTTATTTATTTCCTCCTAAAAAAACAACTCGGCCACCACAGAATTCGGCTTAAAAAAGGAATTGAACTTTATTTGTAGAATTTTTAGTTATAGGGGGAGGAAGTAGATGATACAATTTTATCCGGAAAAATATATTGTTCGTAAAAGACGCCGCAGAAGGAAAATACCGCGTTATTTTAAAGTTATGCTGAGCATAATTTTAATTTACTTGCTGATTTCTTTTTTGGTGAGTGGTTATCAAATTTACGAGTTAAAAAAAGAAATTAATCAGGAAAAAATATTAACCGAAAAGTTACTAAAACAGCAGGAAGAATTAGAACATGAATTGGAAACTTTACAAGACCCGGAAATGATTGAAACATTGGCTCGTGAAAATTTGGGCTTGGTTAAACCCGGTGAAATTTTAATTATTCCTGCTTTTCCCGGGGACAAGCCGTAGGCAACTGGCTGCTAGATTTGCTCAGTAATTAGCTAACAAATGGCAGTAGTATTTTTCAAAACACGAAAATTCACTAACGGTTGACACTGTGCGAAAATTTGCGATATAATAGCGATAACATAAAAATAGCGAGAATGCTTTGGGGGGATTTTTTTTCATATGTCAATATCCGTGGGGGCAATAGTTGAAGGAGTGGTTACCGGTATCACAAATTTTGGTGCTTTTGTAGAATTGCCCGGAGGTGCCGTAGGACTGGTACACATTTCGGAGGTAGCTGACGCTTATGTTAGGGATGTTAATGATTATTTAAAAGAGCAAGAGAAAATTAAGGTTAAAGTTATTAACATTGATGAAAAAGGGAAAATAGGTCTTTCTATTAAACAGGTTCAGTCATCTGAAAAATCTAGTAGTACTCGGCGAAAACGTTTCCCCGAAAAATCTGCTACCGAATCGTTTGAGGCTAAATTAGCCCAATTTTTAAAGGAAAGTGACCAAAGATTAACTGAATATCGTAGAAGCATGGATGCCAAAAGGGGCGGCCGTGGTTCTAGTCGTAAAAATTAGCGTCTTGCCAGACGCTTTTTTACTTTAGGTCAAAAATTGACGGAAAAAAGTGAAGCTTATTAGACAGGTTTCCCCAAGATTTCCCATTTGATTGTAATACAATTATTTTAGATCAGGTGGGAGGTGGAAAGGGGTGCTTAATACCGGATATTTACGGATTTGTTCCTTAAGTAAGTGCGGTTTTTTTTTATTGGGAATTTTGTTTTCCCGGGCTGTTTTTTTGGGAGAATTATATCCATTGGGAATTGGTTTTCTAGCAGGTTTATGGTGTTTTAATCATCAGCAAAAACGGGTAGTTTTGGGAGGAGTAATTCTCGGTCTACTTATTAGTTTTAGTGGTTGGATTTTTTGGGGCTATTTTTTAAGTGTTCTTCTGTTAACTATTTTGTTTTGGCAAAAACCCACACCGTGGTTATTGGTTCCTTTTTTGATTGCCGGAACCCATCTTTTAGCTCGCGGAATAATTGCTTGGGGGACAGGTAGTGAACTTTACCTGTGGTTGTGTATTATTTTTGAAAGTATTTTGGTTAGTGTTTATGCTTTAGTAACTATTGTAGGTTTAGAGGGTTGGGAAAAAATTAAGTCAGGAGTTTTTTTAACCCTGGAAGAAAGTGCGGCTTTAGGTTTATTAGTATTTGGTTTAGTGCTCGGTTTGGGGAATATTATTTGGTGGGGTTATAGTTTACAAAGTATTTTTAGCCGCTGGTTAATTTTATGGGCGGCTTTATGGGGTGGCCCAGGAGGAGGAGCGGCTTTGGGTGTAGTTGTGGGCCTAGCTCCTAGTGTTCAAGGTTTATTGTCTTTAGGACCCTTGGCTTATTATGCTTTAGCCGGTTTATTGGGCGGTTTGTTCAGTGGTTTTCGCAAATTGGGAGTAGTGATTGGTTTTATTTTGGCTAATGTTTTTCTTTCTATTTATTTTGCTGAAAGTGGACAACTTTTATTAGCTTTAAAGGAAACAGGTGTGGCTGTTTGTTTTTTTTGTTTATTGAACTTGCCTATTCCGCGGGAAGTAATAGCAGCTGTGCGTGACAGTGAAGCTTTGGAACACTATTCCAATACTTATTATGCTGATAAATTATTTAAAATGGCGGGTGTTTTTTATGATTTGGCGACAATTTTGCCGGAGGGCCTGGACAATCAGACTCATAGAGAAAAATATCAATATTTTATTAGACAGGTGCTTGTTCAGGTTTGTCAAGATTGTAGTTTGTATCAAGTTTGCTGGGGTAAAAAGTTTTCCAAAACTTATCGGGCACTTTGGGATGCCTGTACTCGTTTAGAGCAGGTAGGTTGTTTGGAAGAAAGTGATTTTGGTTATGTTTTTCGGGAGGGTTGTCGGCATTTTAAAGAACTTTTAGTTGTTTTAAAAACTCAAAAAGAGGTTGGCAGGATGTTAACAGTATTAGAACAGCGTCAGGGGGCTGCTCGACAATTGTTAAAAAGGCAATTACAGGGATTAGGTAATATTATCGAGAATTTTTCTGCGGAAATTAAACAAGTAGTTGAATTTGCAGGTGATCTGGAATATGTTTTAGAAGAAAAGTTGGCAGCTAAAGGTATAGAATTAGCAGAGATTAAGGTACTTAAATTTCCTGATAAAGAGGAAATTCACTGTACACAGAAAAGTTGTGCTTCCCAAAATGTTTGTTTTACTTTGGTGGCTCCTAATGTTTCTCAGGTTTTGGGAGAGACCTTTGTTTTAGATAAACGTGATTGTTGTGGTAAAAATGGTTATTGTTCTTATGTTTTGTCTGCAGCTAAGACTGTTGAGGTTGTTATTGGTCTTGCCGGCTGTTCAAAAAGTGGTTCAGATATTTCCGGTGATTTTTGTGCGGCATTTAGTTTGCCTCAGAAGCACTTTGCGGTAGTTGTTTGTGATGGGATGGGCAGTGGAGTGGAGGCACGAGCCGAAAGTAGTTTAGCGGTTAATATTTTGGAAAAGTTGCTATGGGCCGGCATCTCACCTTCCATCGCCGTAAAAACCGTTAATACGGTATTATTATTAAAAACAGATGTTGAGAGTTTTACTACTTTGGATTTAGCCATAATTAATCAAATTAATGGTCAATGTGATTTAATTAAAACTGGTGGTTCACCAGCTATTATTCGTACTCCAAAAGGAATAGAAATTTTACCATCTACTTCTCTACCAGTGGGAATTTTAGAGGAAGTAGAACCGCAAATTTTTCGACAAATTTTAAAACCTGGCCATAATTTAATCTTGATGAGTGATGGTATTTGGGATGTATTGGCATATCCAGATGGGGATTGGGAGACACTGTTGAATAACTTTGAAGCTTTTGAACCCCAAGTGGTTGCCGATTATTTGTTCTTTATGGCCAAAAAAGCCGCAGGGGGAGAAATTGCTGATGATATGTGTGTACTTGTGGCCGGTTTGCAAGAGGATTAAAAAAAGAAATAGGGAAAGGGAAGCCTTATAAGCAGGAGTCCCTCTTTTTTTGTAGAAAAAAGAAACAGACTATTCTTTAGAAGGTTGGTTTTAAAAAAATAATGAAGAAATTAGTAGCGACCGTTCGGGAAACTATAGAAAAATATCAATTAATTCAGCCTCAAGAATTAGTGATTGCTTCAGTTTCCGGGGGCCCGGATTCTTTAACAATGCTGCATGTTTTAAAAAAATTAAGTCCGCAGTTTGCCTTTAGTTTACATGTAGTTCATTTTGACCATACCTTGCGTGGTCGGGAAGGGGCTTTGGAGGCGGCCTGGGTAAAAGATATTGCTGCAGAGTGGGGTTTACCATGTACGCTAATTAAAATGCCTGTAGCTGCTTTTGCCGAAAAAAGAGGATTATCTATTCAGGAAGCCGGACATTTATTGAGAAGGGAGCACTTGAAAACATTGTTGAAGGAAATTGGTGCTCATAAAGTTGCTCTCGGACATCAGGCTGATGATCAAGCGGAAACAGTTTTAATGCATTTTTTAGTTGGGGCGGGTTTGGAAGGATTGCAGGGTTTGACACCGCGAAATGGGCCTTTAATCAGACCCTTATTATTTGTTTACCGTGAGGCTATTGAAACTTATTGTCAGCAAAACAAGTTAGAGCCACGGCGTGATCCCAGTAATTTAGAAAATGTTTATTTACGAAATCGAATTCGCAATCAAATTATTCCCTGGTTGGAAAATGAGCTTAATCCTAATTTAGTGGCAACTCTTAACCGTACTGCCGTTATTTTACAAGCCGAAGCCCATTATTTACGACGAGAAGCATTACAATTGGCCTCTCAACTTATTTCTTCCACTGAAAAGGGAATCTCTCTTTCATTGAAAGATTGGTCAAAACTGCATTTAAGTATGCAGCGGCGTTTGATTTTGTTAGCATATCAACAATTAACTAAAAGACAGGGAGTGGCTTTTTTTCATGTAGAACGAATTGTTAATTTTGTGTATGATGGTGGGGTAGGAAAAGTATTACAGCTTCCGGGAAAAATTAATGTAGAAAAAAGTTATGAGACACTTGTTTTTTATCGACAAACTGCTGTCAGATCCCCTCACATTACTTGCCGGGCTTTAGAAATTCCCGGTGAAACTTTTTTTCCGGAAATCGGTCAAAAAATAGTGGCTGAAATTGTGAAGGGTTTGCCTGGTAAAAGTGAAAAAAATAAAGTTTATTTACCATGGGAAAAAGTAAGGCAAGGTCTTTATGGACGTTCCCGTAAAGCAGGTGACCGTTTTTCTTTTCCGGGGTTGGTAGGTAGAAAAAGGGTTAAAGATTTTTTGCGTGAACAAAAAATACCACATGATCGTAGGGATTTGGTGCTTTTAATTACCACAACTGACCAAATTGTTTGGCTGCCGGGTTTGGCTATTACTCAAAGTTGTTTAGAAAAAAGTGATTCCGGGAAATATTTATGTTTAAAAATAAATCAAAGAAATCCCTGATTTTAGTTATGGGGGTTCACAAATATTGGGTTATATGATAAGGTAAATTGGTTAATGGAATTAAGTTAGAAAGGAGGAACCTCGTGAATCGAGTTTTTAAAAATATAGCCATTTATTTATTAATCGTTTTGGCTGCTTATTTCATTTTTAGTCAGTTCAGTGTTACTCCCCCACAGGCTGATCCTTTTAATAATAATTATACTGCTTTTTATAAAGCCTTGGAAAAAGGGGAAGTTAAAAATTTAACTATTATTCAAGGGGAAGATGCTCGCATCATTAAAGGTACTTTACAGGATGCTCAGCAATTTGAAGTGATTGGTCCACCCCATGATGAAAAATTAATCGAATTGGTTAAATCTAAGGAGATTATTTTTACCCAAGAACCTGCACCGAAAACTTCTTTATGGACAACATTATTGACTTCGTTTTTACCCTTTTTACTATTAATCGGTTTCATGTTTTTTATGATTCAACAAACTCAGGGTGGGGGCAGCCGGGTAATGCAGTTTGGTAAAAGTAGAGCACGTTTGCATACAGATGATAAAAAGAAAATTACTTTTGATGATGTAGCTGGGGTAGATGAAGTAAAGGAGGAATTGGAGGAAGTAGTAGATTTCCTTAAATATCCTAAGAAATATACTAAATTGGGAGCCAAAATCCCTAAAGGAGTTTTATTGTTTGGGCCACCGGGTACCGGAAAAACCCTATTGGCTAGGGCTGTGGCTGGGGAGGCGGGAGTACCTTTTTTTAGTATTAGTGGTTCTGATTTTGTGGAAATGTTTGTGGGAGTAGGTGCTTCTCGAGTACGTGATTTATTTGAACAGGCTAAGAAAAATGCACCTTGTATTGTTTTTATTGATGAAATTGACGCTGTGGGCCGTCAAAGGGGAGCAGGTCTTGGTGGTGGCCACGATGAACGGGAACAGACCCTTAATCAGCTTTTAGTAGAAATGGATGGTTTTAGTGTAAATGAAGGGATTATTGTTGTTGCCGCTACTAACCGTCCCGATATTTTGGATCCGGCTTTACTACGTCCAGGGCGTTTTGACCGGCAAATAGTGGTTAGTATCCCTGATGTTAAAGGTAGACAGGAAATCTTGGAGGTTCATTCCCAGGGTAAGCCTTTAGCTGCAGATGTTGATTTAAATATTTTGGCTCGCAGGACTCCTGGTTTTACGGGGGCTGATTTGGCAAATTTATTTAATGAGGCTGCTTTATTGGCGGCTCGCCGCGACCATAACGAAGTTACCATGTCGGAATTGGAAGATTCCATAGAAAGGGTGATTGCTGGCCCGGAAAAGAAATCACGTGTAATTAGTGATTTTGAGAAAAAATTAGTTTCTTATCATGAGGCTGGTCATGGCTTGGTGGCTGCACTTTTACCTCATACTGATCCTCTGCATAAGATATCTATTATTCCTCGTGGAGGTGCAGGCGGTTATACGCTTTTACTGCCTAAAGAAGATCGACATTATATGACGCGATCTCATTTACTAAATCAAGTAACTATGCTTTTGGGTGGGCGTATGGCGGAAAAATTAGTGCTAAATGAAGTAAGTACAGGTGCTCAAAATGATTTAGAAAGGGCAACAGGTATCGTCAGAAAAATGATTACGGAATTCGGCATGTCAGAAGAATTAGGCCCCCTTACATTTGGTCGTAAACAGGAGCAAGTCTTCTTGGGAAGAGATTTAGCACGTGATCGGGATTATTCCGAAGAAGTGGCTTATGCCATTGATAAGGAAGCACGCCGTATTATTGATGAATGTTATAAAGAGGCTGAAAGATTACTCAAAGAAAATATTGATGCCTTGCATTTGATTGCTCAAACCTTGATGGAAAAGGAAACTATTGATGCTGATGAATTCCGTGCTTTATTGGAACAGGCTGGTTTAGGTGAATTTATCGAAGGGAAATTTGAGCAGAGTGAAGTCTAAGTGAAGGGTACCTTTCCGGTCAGAAACTAAGGAAAAGGTACCTTTTTTATTATTCAGTTAAGGAGGGCGAAAGTATGCGGGGACCTTATTATTTAGATCTTAAGGAAAATGAAATTAAAAAATTGTGTGCCCAAATTGGCTGTGATCCCTTGGGGCAAGAAATTATGTTGAATAAGGTAAAAATAATGCCTTTATATATAAAAGAAGTACCTAGTCCAGCTGCTAATATTTTAAAACAGCATCTGCTTTCTTTGGGTGGAGATGTGGTTGTTGCACGTGGGGTGGTAAATTGCAGTCAAAAGGAGAGCTCAGTACTGCTATTGGGTACTCGTAAGCATTATCGAGCTTTAGTTGATAAAATTGCTTATCAGCCATGGGGGTTAAAAAGCCTAAGTGAACGTTTGCATAAATTTTTGACTCATATGGGCAGTTCTAAACCTCTTCTTTGGTCTTGGGGTGAAAAAAAGCTTGTTTTGGGTCAAGGAACATTAATTATGGGTATTTTAAATCTTACTCCCGATTCTTTTTCTGATGGGGGAAAATTTATGGATCCTCAATTAGCGGTGGAACATGCTTGGCAAATGGTAGAGGCTGGTGCTGACGTAATTGATGTGGGTGCGGAATCTACCAGACCTGGCTATCAACCGATTACGGCTGCAGAAGAAATAAAAAGATTAAACCCGGTTGTGGAAAAATTGTTAGAATTACCTGTACCCCTTTCTCTGGATACTTATAAAGCAGAGGTGGCTGCAGAAATGTTGGCTCTAGGGGTCAATATAATTAATGACATTGGTGGTGGCTTGAAAGATCCGCATTTACCGGCAGTAGTAGCACGTTTTCAAGTACCGGTAATTGTAATGCACAGTTATTTTTATCGGGAATATCAAGATGTACTGGTAGAGGTAGTGGATAATTTGGCTGAACAAGCTGCTATTTATCAGCAGGCAGGTGTGCCTTGTGAAAAAATAGTTATTGATCCTGGTATTGGTTTTGCTAAAAATTTGCAGGAAAATCTAACATTAATACGCAATTTAGTTAGTTTGAAAAGTTTGGGCTTCCCTTTATTATTGGGAGCCTCTCGTAAAACCTTTATTGGTGAACTTTTAGATTTACCCCCAGATAAGCGTTTAGAAGGTTCCTTAGCCGCTGCTGCTTGGGGAATACTACAAGGGGTTGATTTTGTACGGGTACATGATGTCGAAGAAACTGTGCGTTTGGCTAAAGTATTAAAAGCCGTGCAAAGCGGAGGGGATAAAGATGATTTTGAAAGGAACAATTGAACTTAAAGGTATGGAGTTTTATGCTTATCATGGTGTTATTGCCGCTGAAAAAGTTTTGGGACAGCGTTTTTGGGTAGATGTAACTCTTTATGGTGATTTTCGGGAAGCAATGTTAAGTGATGATTTAGCTCAAGCACTTGATTATACTCAGGTTTATAGAATCATTAAAGAGATTATGCAGGGGAAACAAGTTAATCTTTTGGAATATCTAGCTTATCGTCTTGCAGAGACTTTAGCAGCTTTGCCTATGGTGAAAAAGGTAAAAATAAAGGTGAAAAAACCGGAAGTACCATTAGCAGGGATACTTGATTATGTGGGGGTGGAAATAGTATACGGTAAAGATGAAAACTGAAATTTATCTATCTATGGGGAGTAATCAGGGTGAGCGTTTAAACAATTTGGTGGAGGCCCTCAAATTGTTGCCGGAAAAAGGCATCCTTTTAAAAAAAATATCGGCTATTTATGAGACCACAGCGGTAGGTTATACTTTTCAACCCGATTTTTTAAATCTGGTTGTTTGTGCTTTAACTAGTTTAAAGCCATTGGAGTTGTTAGATGTTTGTTTGGCTATTGAAAAGCAATTGGGTCGTGTGCGTAATTTTCGCTGGGGACCGCGTACCTTAGATTTGGATATTTTATTTTACGGTACTTTACAAATGACTACACCCTGTTTACAAATTCCACATCCGCGTCTTAAGGAGCGTGCTTTTGTGTTGGTGCCTTTACGGGAAATTGCCCCACAGATTTTTCAAAGACTGCAGGTGGCAATTCCGGCCCAAAAAATAGAGTTGTTAATTTCTGCTCAAGATGTTAAACTAAGATTACAAAAACAAGGTTTGTTTTTTGATTAAAAGGCATTCCCTAGGAAGCCTTATTAATTAAAAACCATTGTAAAAGGGAAAATTAAGAACCGCTTGGATCTTCAAGGGACTGAGACGGAAAATAGGTAAACTTATGCCTTTTGAGTCTAGGGGTCTCAAAAGGTTTTTTGTTTAAGGAGGTGATGAGTCGAGAAAATATTGACAAGTATAATGAATCTATTTATAATGAGAGCATGTCAACCAAACACAGCAAAAGAGTTAACAGGAGGATTAGCTATGAATATTACAGCACATGAAATGACGCGTACTGCTCTTTTTACAGCTCTCATTTGTATTGCTTCTTTTATTCTTAAAATTGGCGGCGAAATAGTGGTTCCTTTCAGTATTTTACCTTTTATGGTTTTGTTAGTTGGCGGTGTTTTAGGTGCACGTTTAGGGGCCCTTAGTGTTTTTCTTTATGTTTTAATTGGTTTTTTGGGTGTTCCGGTATTTGCTCAGTCCCCTTTTGGAGGTTTAACGTATTTTTTCAATCCTACTTGTGGCTTTCTATTTGGTTTTATTGGAGCCGCTTTTACGGTAGGCTGGCTTGTAGAGAAAATACCGTTCGACAATTTAGGAAAGTTTATTTTGGCCATGTTGGCTGGAATAGTAGTGATCTATTTAATAGGCATTCCTTATCTTTACGGGATTATTAGGTTTTACCTTGGTAGGCCCTTTACACTCTGGGGGGCGATTAAAGTGGGTTTATTACCCTTTATTCTTCTTGATTTGCTCAAGGGGATTTTGGCTGGTATAATTGCCCAGAATGTAGTTAAAAGGCTCAGGTAAATAATATAGTTCCCGCTAAGCATTGGGTTAGCCTAATGCTTTAATTTTTTATAAGGGGGAAAAGCAAATGCAATTAACAACACGAAAAATTGTTTTTATTGGAATAATGGGTGCTTTGACCATCATTTTGGGAGTTACTGGCTTAGGTTTGGTACCTGTGCCTACTCCGGCGGGGCGGGCTACTATTTTGCATGTTCCGACGATAATTGCCGCTATTTTAGAAGGACCAGTGGTTGGCTTTTTTATTGGTTTAATTTTTGGTGTACATAGTTTTTTAACAGCTCCTTCGGCCTTGGCCAAAGATCCTTTTGTGGCCATTTTGCCGCGACTTTTTATTGGAGTTGTCGCTTATTATGCTTATCAATTAGGGCGGAAAAATACTTTTTTGGGATCCATTTTGGCCGCTGTTGCCGGGACCTTAACTAATACAGTTGGTTTTTTGAGTATGGCCGTAATTCAGGGATATTTAACTTTAAAGGTGGCTGGTGGTATTGCCGTAGTTCACGGACTGCCGGAAATGGTGGTAGCTGTTTTAATTGTGGTGGCTTTGGTAAAGGTGTTGCAAAAGAATTAGGAGGGTGAAGTTAAATGTTGGTGGTTATTGATGTGGGTAATAGTCATACGGTTATGGGGGTTTATCGAGAAGGGGAATTGATCCAGCATTGGCGTCTTTCCACCCATTTAAATTTAACGGTAGATGAATGCGGACTTTTTCTTTATAATCTTTTTTTACATAATAATTTGCAGTATCAAGAGGTAAAAGGTATGGCTATTTCTTCGGTAGTACCACCTTTGACATTAACCTTAAAAGAAATGGCTCATAAATATTTTCATTTGGAGCCATTAATGGTGGGACCGGGTATTAAAACCGGTCTCCCCCTACTTTATGACAATCCCCGGGAAATAGGGGCTGATCGGATTGTGAATGCCGTGGCTGGCTTTGCTTTATATGGTGGTCCTTTATTAATCGTTGATTTTGGAACAGCTACAACTTTTTGTGTACTTAGTAAAAAAGGTGAATATTTAGGTGGGGCTATTACTGTGGGAATAGATGTGGCCATGGAAGCACTTTTTCAAAAAACAGCCAAATTGCCGCGGATAGAATTTGTGAAACCAGAGAAAATAATTGGGCGGAATACGGTAGCTAGTATGCAGGCTGGTTTGGTTTATGGTTTTTTAAGTCAAGTGGAAGGTATTATTCAGCGGATTAAAGCAGAATATAAAGAAGATCTTTTTGTTGTGGCTACAGGTGGTGAAAGTAAATTTATTGTTCAAGAAACAAAATTGATTGATCGTGAAGATCCTTTTTTGACTTTAACTGGTTTAAAAATGATTTATGAACTAAATCAAGCTTGAGGTGGTTTAAAATGCAAATCGGTGGGGTAAAAATGGCTAATCCCCTTTTTTTGGCTCCTATGGCTGGAGTAACCGATAAAGCGTTTCGTTTAATAGCTCGGCGGTATGGTTGTGCTTTGGTTTATACTGAAATGATCAGTGCCCGGGCTTTGGTTTATCAGAATAAAAAAACAAGGGCCTTGTTAGATTTAACAGGTGAAGAGCCTCCCCTTGCCGTGCAGTTATTAGGGGGGGAACCATTAAATATGGCACGGGCGGCAGGAATAGCTCAAAAGGCTGGTGCCCAAATTATTGATCTTAATTTTGGCTGTCCGACACCCAAAATTGTGAATAATGGTGCTGGAGCTGCCTTATTGAAACAACCTCATTTGGCTGTACAAATAGTTGAAGCTGTCCGCAGAGCCGTTACTTTACCAGTCACTGTGAAATTACGGGCTGGTTGGGACAAAATTAATGTTAGGGAGTTTGCCCAAAGAATGGAAGACGCGGGGGTTAGTGCCCTTACCATACATGGTCGTACCCGTGAACAATATTATCAAGGTTCGGCTAATTGGGATTTAATTAAACAGGTTAAAAATAGGGTTAAGGTACCAGTGATTGGTAATGGTGATCTTTGGACTACAGCTGATGCTAGGCGAATGTTGAAGGAGACAGGTTGTGATGCCTTGATGTTTGCACGGGGAGTTTTGGGGAATCCTTGGCTTTTTAGGCAAGTAAATCATTTTTTAAAAAATGGTGAAGAATTGCCAGCACCTACACCTCAGGAAAAGATTGCCGGGGCGATTGAACATCTAGAATTAGCAGTTTCCTTTAAAGGTGAGGTAAGAGGATTAAAGGAAATGCGTAAACATTTGGTTTGGTATTTAAAAGGTCTACCCCATACTGCTAGATTAAAGGAACAATTATTTCGCACCACGGAAATGGCGGAAGTTTTGTTTTTATTACGAAATTATCAGGAAAAAAGATTATCTCGATTAAATTAGCAGGAATAATTGCCTAAAGGCAGAAGAAATTTACTACCGGAGGTAGTAAAAATGAAACAAGTCGTGAGTGTTAGTCTAGGTGCCAGCTCTCGAGATCATCAAGTGGAGACAGAAATAATGGGAAAAAAAATAATGATTAAACGTATAGGTACTGATGGTGATTTCGCCAGGGCGATTGAATTAGTGCGTTCACTTGATGGTCAAGTAGATGCCTTTGGTATGGGGGGTATTGATTTATATATTGTCGCTGGTGGTCGGCGTTATGTTTTAAAGGATGCTTTAAAACTTAAAAGAGCAGCACGTAAAACACCTATGGTGGATGGCAGTGGTTTAAAGGATACTTTGGAAAGACACACCATCCATTATTTAATGGAAAAGAAATTATTAGATTTTAAGGGCAAAAATGTTTTATTGGTTTGTGGGGTGGACCGATTTGGCATGGCAGAAACATTAGTGGAAGTGGGGGCACAGGTCACCTTTGGTGATTTAATTTTTGGTTTGCGGATACCTTGGCCTTTAAAATCATTGCGAGCTTTGGTCTTGGCTGGTAGAACCTTGGGACCGATAGTCAGTAAATTACCCTTTCAATATTTATATCCTGTAGGTAAAGAACAGCAGGTAATAATTCAAGGATATAATAAATATTATGAACTAAATGATGTTATTGCTGGTGATTTTCATTTTATAAAAAAATATTTACCGGAAAATATTAGTGGTAAAATAATTCTTACTAATACGGTTACCACCACAGATCTTGAACTTTTAGCTAAGCGGGGAGCCAGATCCCTGATTACTTCTACACCGGAATTAGGTGGTCGTTCCTTTGGAACCAATGTTTTAGAAGCTGCCTTAGTGGCTATATTAGGCAAAACTGTTGAGGAAATTACCCTTACTGATTATCTACATATTTTAAAACAAGCAGATTTTAAACCGCGGATAGTAGATTTCGCCAGTGAAAAAATAGGTTAAATGGATGTGGTTTAATGGGTAGAATAGCCTTTGTTTTATTACCTTTTTCTTGGCAGGATTATGCTGCTTATTTTCCGGGGGGATTAAAATGGCCTCGTTTCGTTTGGGAAAAAACACGGCGATTTCTACCGGTTTTGCGGGTAGGGGAATTTGGTTGGCAATCTCCTTTTGCGAATGTGCAGGGGGATTTTATTTATTGTCCTTTGCCTAAGAAGGAATTTGCTCATTTTTCTTCAGAATTAATCAGCTTAAAAAGGCAAAAAGCTATTAAGCTGGCCGAAAAAACTGCCCGCTTTTGGGGAATAAGTCCTTATTTGGCCATCGGGGAACCGCATGAAACAGTAGGTTATAATTATCAGTTATTTGTACTAGGGCAAAATGTTCGTGAAGCAGTCGAATTACTTGCCCCTCGAAAAATTAGTATCGTTATTTGGGGGGCAGCTGCCCCTTTAGGTAAAATAGCGGCCCGTTTATTGGCCCAGAAAAATAAAACGATAATTTTAGCTGATTTAGAACTGGGCGAATTGGAAAAATTGGCTGCACAAATTTTATATGAAAGTGGTTTGGTAGTTAAAATTACTACTCGAATTAATCAGGTCTTGGCTGAGGCCTCAATCATTGTTTTGGCCAGTGAGCTCCCTCCCAATTTTTATTTACCTGCAGCTAGTCTCATCTTTAATCTTATTTTACCGGGAAATTCTTGGGTCAAGGCAAAAGGGCTCTTAACCGTGTTAGAAGAAATGTGGGTTGAACTTCCACCTGGGGTTTCTTGGGAACCTTTTTTCCCTCCAGGACACTGTCCTGCTTTTTGGGCGGGGACTTTACTTTCTGCTTTGCAAAAGGAAGTTGTGGAGGGAAAGGTAACTTTGCCGCAAGTTGAAAAAATGGGGGAATTAGGTCAGCGGCATGGCTTTCGTCCTCAAAGTTTAAGGAAACTCATAGTGAAAAAAACAGGCTTTTTAGGGGGGTAGAATAAGCCTTGACAGTGTCAAATTTCTTATTATATAATGTACTTCAAAGTTATAGGCGGGGTGGAGGAAAACTGTTTACTGGGAACACTGCCTACCCAAGCAGTGTTTAATTTTTTAGCGAATTTTAAAAAATTAATTGAAGGAGAGAAAAAAATGAGTACGGAAAAGGAAGTTATTCTAACCCCGGAGGGATTGGATAAGTTAGAAAAAGAACTTGAAGTTTTAAAAACTGTAAAAAGGAGAGAAGTAGCCGAGAGAATTAAAGAAGCTATAGAATTTGGTGATATTACTGAAAACTCGGAATATGAAGCGGCTAAAAATGATCAAGCTTTTATTGAAGGTAGAATTATAACTTTGGAAAAAATGCTTCGTAATGCTCGGGTGATCGAACATCAAAAAAACAGTACTGGAATAGTACATATCGGGACAAAAGTAAAATTACAAGACCTTGCTTCTAATGAAGAGCTTGTATATACTTTAGTTGGTTCGGCAGAGGCGGATCCGATGAATAATAAAATTTCCAATGAATCCCCGGTGGGGAAAGCAATCATGGGAAAAAAAACGGGTGATATCGTAGAGGTAGATGTACCCATTGGTAAAATTAAATATAAAATAATGCAGGTTTTTTAAATTGGTAAATGAGGGGAGCAGTAAAATTGGCTGAAATACCTGAACAGGAATTAAATGAACAGATGCAAGTGCGTCTAGAAAAATTAAAAAAATTGCAAGCTGAAAAAATGGAGCCTTTTGGCCGGCGTTATAAACGAACCCATCAGGCCAAAGACATTCTAGATAATTATGAGGCTTTGGCGGAAAAGGAAGTGACCATTGCTGGGCGTTTAATGGCTAAAAGGTTGATGGGACGGGCTAGTTTTGCTCATCTTCAGGATTTTAGTGGCCAGATACAAATTTATGTGCGTTCCAATGATGTTGGGGCGGAAAAATATGAACAGTTTAAAAATCTGGATATCGGTGATTTTGTTGGTGTCAAGGGCTCTGTTTTTAAAACTCGTACTGATGAAATAACTATTCATGTTCAAGATTTGTGCCTATTGGCCAAGGCACTGCGTCCACTGCCGGAAAAATGGCATGGTTTAAAAGATGTGGAATTGCGATATCGGCAAAGACATGTTGATTTAATAGTTAATCCCGTGGTTAAAGAGGTTTTTGTTTTACGTAGTAAGATTATTCAAGCCTTACGACACTATTTAGTTGAACGTAATTTTTTAGAAGTGGAAACACCGATGATGCATTCTATTCCTGGTGGGGCAAGTGCTCGTCCTTTTGTTACTCATCATCATGCTTTGGATATAGATCTTTATTTGCGAATAGCACCTGAATTATATTTAAAAAGATTAATTGTCGGTGGGTTGGAAAAAGTATTTGAAATTGGCCGGGTTTTTCGCAATGAGGGAATTTCTACACGCCATAACCCTGAATTTACTATGCTGGAATTATATCAAGCCTATGCTGATTATGAAGATATGATGCATTTGACGGAAGAAATGATTGCCCATGTAGCCAAAGAGGTTTTGGGTAGTTTAAAGGTTGTTTATCAGGGGGAAGAAATAGACTTAACACCTCCCTGGAGGCGTTTAACCATGGTTGAGGCTGTTAAAAAATATACTGGTGTTGATTATGAGGTTTTATCTAAGGAGGCTCTTGCTGAACAGGCAGTTGAGCTGGGTGTATCCTTACCTGAAAAAGCTGGTAAGGGACTAATTTTAAGTGAAATTTTTGAAGCAAAAGTTGAACCTCAGTTGATTCAACCTACCTTTATTTTGGATTATCCCCTGGAAATATCACCTTTGGCCAAGCGTAAAACAGATAATCCGGATTTTACATATCGTTTTGAGGTGTTTATTACTGCCCGTGAATTTGGTAATGCTTTTTCCGAATTAAATGATCCCCTTGATCAGCGGACCAGATTTAGAAAACAGATGGAACAGCGGGCTTTGGGTGATGAGGAAGCACAAGTTCATGATGAAGATTTTGTGCAGGCTTTGGAAGTAGGTATGCCGCCTACTGGTGGCCTTGGTATCGGTTTAGACAGATTAGTCATGCTTTTAACTGATGCGGCTTCCATCCGTGATGTAATCCTTTTTCCCACATTAAGACCCCGTTAATTTACTTGAGGATGGTGAAAAAATGTCAGGTTTGTTTATTTTACTTTTAATACCTTTGGCGATTATTGTTTTGATTTTTTTGGTAGCTGCTTTTTTAAAGGCCCGTAGTATAAAAAAAAACGGGGAGGACGGGGAAATGATTAAAAAGGTATATGTTTATCTTATTTTATTTACTACTTTAATGATGGTTATTGGTGGCAGTGTAGCCGTTTTTATGGCTGCCGCAGATATTTTGACTCCCACCCCTTATTATCAAACATTTGAAGATTATAAATTGCGCTTTGAAAAAGAGGGTGATGCTGAACCACAATTGTCTGATGCGGAAATTAGGATTCAATATGAAGCCATGGTTGAAAATGAAAAAGAACGGCAAATACAAAGAGCAAAAAATAGTCTTATTAAAAGCTTTGGATGGATAGTGATCCCTTTACCAATTTTTATTTTTTATCAAAGACAGTTATCGAAAGGTTTTTAGATGTTTTTACTTGACAGAAGCCTGTCGTAGATGATAAAATATTAATCCGGTCAAAAAAAAGTTGGCCGCAAAAAAAGTTTAAAATTTTTTTAGAAATTCTCTTGACAGTTT
>DUTS01000040.1 GCA_012841935.1 Clostridia bacterium | reverse complement strand
TTTACTGTCTTCGTCTTATTGATATTGGGAATAGTTATTCCATTAGAGCAAACTACTAGGTTTTTTATCCCCACGTCTATTCCTATGGATTCACCCGCTTGGACTTTACTTTCAGCTTGTGACAGTCATTATAAAATGACGGTTTAGTCCTTTTTCTGCTTTTAAACTTAGGCTTAGCTACGTTATTTGATACTTCATTTAGCCAAGATAGTTCTGTTTGCTTTAAAAGGGTAATCTCTTTACGTATATCATTGTCGCTGATAAATTTACCGCCGTTCTTGTAGTTTTCTTCTTAACTTTTTTGGGGAGTTCCCCCCTTTTTTTAAAATACACACAAGCCAAAGGAGGCACCTTAATTCTTAAAGACTGCTCCTGTCCCTGCCAAGCTACAGACTCACTAATTAGCCTACCTTCATTACGTTTTCCCGAGCCACCATACTTTTTCAAATCACTATTAAATATTTCTCGATAAATACCGGGGCTAGGCACACCTATACGAAAATCTTCATAATACTCAGGTGTAAAATTGCATAAAACAACAACAAAATCATCAGGTTGTTTACCCCAACGCACGAAAATCAAAATACTTTGTTCCTGATTATGGCAATCAATCCACTGAAAACCTTCCCAGCCCTGTTCTTGTTCCCAAAAAGGTTTTTCATGACGGTAAAGCCAATTTAATTCCTGTATATAATCTTTAAAATTACTATGCATGGGAAAATCAAGTAAATGCCATTCTAAAGCCTCATAATAACGCCATTCAATAAACTGGGCAAATTCTCCCCCCATAAATAATAGTTTTTTACCGGGATGAGCCATTTTATAACCTAAAAAAGTTCTCAGATTAGCAAATTTTTGCCAGTAATCACCCGGCATTTTTTCAATTAAAGAACATTTGCCGTGAACTACTTCGTCATGAGACAAAGGTAATACAAAGTTTTCCGAAAAAGCGTACATAAAGGAAAAAGTCAATAAATTATGATGCCACTTGCGATAAATAGGATCTAAGGACATATATTCCAAACTATCATTCATCCAACCCATATTCCATTTAAAATTAAAACCCAATCCACCAGCATAGGTCGGTCCTGTTACCAAAGGCCATTCTGTTGATTCCTCGGCATACATTAGAGCATATGGATATTCGGCAAAAATTATTTCATTTAATTTTTTAATAAAGGCAATAGCTTCTAAATCACCATTACCACCATATTTATTAGGAATCCATTCACCATATTCTTTACCATAATCAAGATAAAGCATACAAGCTACCGCATCTACCCGCAAACCATCAAGATGAAATTTATCAAACCAAAACAAAGCATTAGAAATAAGAAAACTGCGTACTTCAGGACAACCATAATCAAACTTTAAGGTACCCCAACCCGGAATTTCTTCTGAGCCAAATAAAGGTGTACCGTCAAACCACGCCAAACCATGAGCATCCTTACAAAAATGAGCTGGCACCCAATCCAAAATTACTCCAAGACCTTTTTGGTGGCAGCGATCTACAAAATACATAAAATCATGTGGTGTACCATAACGGCTAGTCACAGAATAAAAACCGGTAATTTGATAACCCCAAGAACCATCAAAAGGATATTCACTAATAGGTAATAATTCAATATGGGTATAACCCATCTCTGCCACATAATCAACCAAATGATCAGCTAATTCACGATAAGTATAAAAACTCCCATCAGGCTTGTGCCGCCAAGAACCCAAATGTACTTCATAAATTAACTGAGGACGATTAAAAGGATCATTTTGTTTTTTTCTCCGGGTCTGCCATTCATGATCTTGCCATCTATAACCAGCCAAATCATAAACCCGTGAGGCCGATTTTGGTCTTACCTCTGACCAAAAAGCATAAGGATCAGCTTTATGTAAAATTTCACCATAATGAGTTACAATTTCATATTTATAACTATCTAAGTTTTGGGCACCAGGCACAAAGGTTGTCCAAACACCTGACTCTTCAATTTTTTGAAGTGGATTGGCCTGACCATGCCAATTATTAAAATCCCCCATTACACGAACTTCCACTGCATGGGGGGCCCACACCGTAAACCTTACACCTTTTTTACCCTTTTCTTTGCCCAAATGAGCTCCTAGCATTTGATAACTTCTAAATAAATTGCCCTGATGAAATAAATATATTTCATAAGGAGTCGGACTAGCTTTTTTCACTGCAGTACTCCTTTCTGTTCACAATTTTATAAAAGTTTTTAGTTAATGTCAAACTGCCAAACCTTAATGAGTTTTATGACTTTGCAGCCATAAGCTTGCAGCACCTATTAATCCAGCCCAATAACTTTGTTTTGCTTTATAGATCTCTACCTTATCCCTAATTGTGGGAAAAATATAATTATTAATTTTTTCCCGCAGTCGTTTTCCGACAATTTCCTCAGCTTCACTTACTCCTCCCCCCAAACTAATTTTATAAGGATTAAATAAATTTATTAAATTAGCTAAACCCACAGCCAAATAAAAAATAGTTTCCGCCACTATTTTTTCCGCCAAGCAATCACCTTGACGAGCTGCTTGAAAAATTAATTCTGTAGTCAAATCCTTCCCACTTAAAAGGGAAGTATTGGATTTTTCCAAAGCCTCCTTGGTTCTAGCCACAATTGCCGGACCGGCCACCAAAGTCTCCCAACAACCCCTACGGCCACAAGCACACTTTTTACCATATGGCTCAATAACCATATGACCAGCCTCCAAACCTGAACCAAATCTTCCTGTATATAACTTACCATTCAAAATTAAACCTGAACCGACACCAGTGCCTAAGGTAATACTTAAAAAAATGGGAGCATTTTTTCCGTAACCATAATAATATTCACCTAAACAAGCCGCATTAGCATCATTAACTAACCGCACTGCTAGACCGGTCTCCCTGATCAAATAATCACTAATTGACTGATTACGCCATTTTAGATTAGGACTATAAAGACAAATTCCCTGTAAACAATCTATTTCCCCCGGCAGAGCTACCCCCAGGCCCAATAAATTTGTTCCAGCAAACTGAATTAATTGCCGGCTGAGGGAAACGATTTGCTTTAAGACATAGTCCGCCCCTTTTTCCTTAAAAGTGGGAACTACCAGTGATTCCAAAATTTCCCCCTGTGAATCAACTAAACCAGCCTGAATAGTTGAACCCCCTACATCGATACCTAGGGCTAGATTCGGCATCAGTACTTTCACCCCCCAAAAAACCAAATTCTGGTCAATTTATACCATTATTACCGTTTATCAAGTGTATCAAACCATCTAAATATTGTCTAATCGCAAATGAATTTTAAATAACGATAAAAATGAATTTATATTCATAATTCTTCTCTTCCCACACTATGTTTTAATGAATCATAAAAAACAAAGGAGAAATAAATGCAAGCCATAATTATCGGACAAAGTATAATTGCCGGTTTAGCCACAGTACTGGGAGCTGGCATCGTTATCGTTACCGGCCAACCCGGCAAAAAAACCCTAGCACTCCTATTGGGATTTGCCGCCGGTGTAATGGGAGCAGTAGTTGTTTTTGATTTACTACCATCAGCTTTAGTATACAGTAATTTTATTACTACCCTTTTAGGATTTTTTTGCGGACTATGTTTTATGCTTCTTCTAGAATTGATTATTCCCTTTTTTCCTACATTGAAAAAAAAGAAAAAAAACGTCCAGCAAGAGCGTTTTTTAAAAATGGGCTATTTAATAGCCATTGGCATTGCCCTACATGATTTACCAGAAGGAATCGCTATTGCAGTAGGCTATGCCGCCCAAGAAAATCTAGGTTTAATTATTGCTTTAGCTATTGGGCTTCATAATATACCAGAAGGCATGGCTACTGCAGCCCCCTTACTGATGGGAGGATTAACACCCCAAAAAATAATTTTGATCTGTCTTTTAATTAGTCTTTTCACCCCTTTAGGGGCTTTATTAGGTATTGCACTAGTAACCCTTACCTCTCATGTCATCTCTTTTTTATTGGCTTTGGCCGGTGGGGCCATGGCCTTTATCGTCTATACCGAACTATTTCCCGAAGCTCAACAACACAACAAAAGATTAGCCTATTGGGGACTCGGCCTCGGTTTTTTATTAATCCTACTTCTCAATTATTTACATCATTAATAGGAAAGTCCCCCTTGGCAAAAACTAAAGACATTAATGAGGGGGAAACACCGTGCAAAAAACATTACTGATTTTTATCGGCCTAACTAGTGGTCTTATAAATGGACTTTTAGGTATAGGTGGAGGAACTATTTTAATTCCCGCTATGGTTTTTCTTTTAAAAGAAGAACAGCACTTAGCCCATGGTACCTCTTTATCTGTTATTCTTCCTACTGCTGTAGTGAGTGCTTTTGTTTACCAAACATATCAACAAATAGACTGGACTTTAGTAATTAAAATAACTGTAAGTGCCATGTTGGGCGGTTATCTGGGTGCACGTCTTATGCAATATATTCCCGGATTGTACTTACGTAAAATTTTTGCAGGTTTTATATTGATCGCCGGACTAAAAATGCTGTGTTAATTTATATCATTGGTATAGCCATGGGCATTTTAAGCGGACTAGCCCTAGGTGGAGGCACCCTTCTAGTACCTGCTTTAGTTATTTTTCTAAAAACCCCCCAACATATTGCCCAGGGTATTTGCCTAACCGTTTTTATCCCTACAGCTTTGATTGCCGTAATCACTCATTTTAAACAGGGAAACGTGAAACTAAGTCTTACCCTTTATTTAGCCTTGGGCTCACTCATCGGTGCTTTTCTAGGAGCCATTTTAGCCAATCAGCTTCCTGCTCCTTTACTAAAAAAAATCTTTGGCTCCTTTTTATTACTAATGGGGCTTTATACTTTTTTTTCTAAATGAATGTTATCCATGAGGTTAAGCATTTTTAAAGTGGCCTTAATGGCTGCTCCGGTTTGATCAGAATCCAAACCACGAGTCTTAAACTCCTTTTCCCCTTGCCAAGTAATTACTGTTTCCACCAAAGCACTAGTATCACCACCAGGAGGAATAGTAACCACATAATCAATCAAAGCCGGCAGAGATTTATGCAAACGCCGGTAAATTTTTTGCAGAGCCTTCATAAAAGCATCATACTGCCCCGCTCCTGTAGCCGTTTCCTCAAAAATCTCACCATGAACATCTAAACATAAAGTAGCTACTGGACTTAATTCTTTAGCATAACAAACATAAAAATTTTTCAACTTAATATTTTCACTAATTAATTTACTACCTAAAACATCGGAAATTATATAAGGAAGATCTTCAGTAGTAATATTATCTTTTCTGTCTCCCAATTCTACAACCTTGGCCGTTACTTTTTCAATGGCTTCATCTTCAAGTTCAATCCCCAATTCGGCAAGGTTTTTAATAATACTAGCCTTGCCCGAAGTTTTACCCAAAGCATATTTTCGGAAACGACCAAACCGTTCCGGTAATAATGCATTTTGGTATAAATCACCCTTACTATCACCATCAGCGTGAATCCCACAGGTTTGCGTAAAAACATGCTCACCGACGATTGGCTTATTGGCCGGCACCCGAATTCCGGAAAAAGCCTCCACAATACGACTGATTTTACTCAGCTTATTTTCCCGCACCTGAAGAGCCAAACCGGGAATCTGATCTTTTAAAACTCCGATAACACTAGCAAAAGGAGCATTACCAGCCCTTTCCCCCAAACCATTCACTGTAGTATGAATACCTTGAAGACCACTTTTCACCGCTGTAAATACATTGGCCATCACCAAATCATAGTCATTATGACCATGAAAGTCAAAATGCACATCTGGAAAACAAGAAAGCATTTCATGAAAATATTTCCCCGCCACAGTGGGATTTAAAATACCCAAAGTATCAGCTAACATAAATCTAGCTGCTCTATCTTGAAAAGCCTGCACCAATTCCCGAACATATTTAGGTGAATCAGACATACCATTAGACCAATCTTCTAGATAAAAATTTACTTTTAAACCATTTTGCAAAGCATAATCCACCACAAAATCAATATCTTTTAAATGCTGAGCACAACTTTTCCTCAATTGATTTTTCACATGATGAGCCGAGCCTTTACACAACAAGTTTAAGACAGAGGCCCCTGTTTCCAAAAGCCAATCTACTGACCGCTGACCATCTACAAATCCTAAAACTTCAATTTGCCGCAGATAACCCTTCTTTTTACCCCAGGCCACAATCTTCCTTACTGCTTCTTTTTCCCCTTGAGAAACCCGTGCAGAACCTACCTCCACACGATCTACTTTCACTTCTTCGAGTAACATTTTCGCCATTGATAATTTTTCATCTACCGTAAAAGAAACACCCGGTGTTTGTTCCCCATCACGCAAAGTAGTATCCATTATTTCTACTTGCATCTTTTTCACCTCCCAAAATAAAAAAACTTTTGCCCCGGTAACAGGACAAAAGCCATAAACCACCCGATACGACATACTAACATATGTGTTCCCGCTAACGGGGGAAAGCCGTCAGTACCTACTTTTAATTTTCAGCCTGCAACTCCGGGGCGATTTTCACTATTTTTTTACTACTGATCGGCTCTCACCTAACCCGACTCTCTGTACCCTTCAAAAAATAACTACTGACCCCTTCAACGTCTTTAACAATTTTTTTTATTATAAATCATTTCCCTTCCTTTTGCAACTAGAACACAAATTAATCCTGATTAACACCTTTATCGATCCCGTTCCTGAAAAGATGGTGATAAAACACTTTGAGAAATAGGCCCAAATTCCGCAGACCTTAAATTCAAATGTCTATATTTAGAATTAAACATTTCTTCCCTTAAATTAACCCAAGTAAATTTTATCAAGTCATCATAACCACTTTCACCTTTCCGATAACTAGTCCTATCCAACTTCCACTCTAACCTTGCCAAAGCAGTATCATAATCTAAATCACTGAAGCGATTATGAGCAAGAACCTCCTGTTTAATTAATTCCATTAATTCATCCAAGATTAAAAGCCGACCGCGACTGCCTACTTCTTCTTTTCCAGCAGCTCTTAATTGCCGCAAATGTTCTTGAAAATCCTTAGTTTCTTCACCTAATTGTTTGGCCAAATCAATTGCTTCTTGTACCATCTTCCAATTATAATTGCCATCTTTCAAATGAACTTGTAATTCTGCTAATCTAAGCCTTTTTTGCAGTTCCTCCGAACTTTTTGAAGAAAACTTAATGCCAACTAACGAATACTCAAATGCCCTTAAATTTATACTCATTTGCATTAGCCTCACCCCACTCTATTATGACAATTGTAAACTATTCTGTCAAGTACCCTTTTTCCACAGCTTCTTGAAAAAGCTGCCAAGCATAATCCCACAAAACAGGGGAACTATCCTTAATCAGGGCATTTCTTTCTAAAACCTGCTGTTTTTCTATTTGATGTTCTTGCCACGATTTTCCTTGTGAAGCATAATTTAAAAGTAGAGGCTGCAAACGATCCAAAGCCGCAGCATAACGAGCCTCAGGCGTAACTCCTGTTTCGAATTCTAACCAAAGTGCGGTTAATTTTTGAGCCTGATCTGCAGGCAAAATATTAAAAATCCTAGCTGCGGCTTTTCTTTCTTTTTCTGCTTGCTGAGCTCGTCCTGCTAAATCATAACAATAGGTATCACCAGCGTCAATTTCTACCAAATCATGAATCAAAACCATTTTTAAAACATGCAGTAAGTTAATTTCTTCTGGAACATATTCCTGTAAAACACAAACCATTAAAGCCAAATGCCAAGAATGCTCTGCACTATTTTCCTTTCGAGAACCATCAGTTAAATAAGATTGCCGCCAAACTGCTTTTAATTTATCAATTTCAATAATAAATTTTAATTGTTCACTTAACCTTTTTTTCAGCAAACCAATTCCTTCTTTCCTTATTAACAAACCGCAGATTAAAAAGCACTTTTAATCGCGGCTTGTGGACATTTTTCTTTCATTAAAGCTAAAAATTCTTCCTTTTTCAGGGGAGAAATAAGTACTGATTTACTCCGCCCATAACTAATTTCTAAACGATCCAAGGAAAGGGCCGGTGCAGATAAAATACTTTCAGAAGGGGTAATTGCCTTTATTTCCACCAAAGGAATAGCTTGACGGAAAGGCCCTGATTTAATTTTCAAATCCCTTTCTGTTACCAAATAGCCAGTTCCCCACCACAACCAACCAATAAAAGCAAACAGTAAAACAAAAGTAGCCACAAAAATAAAATCAATTTGCTTTTGCAGCCACAACTGCCAACCAACTAGGCCAAAGGTTATTACCAAAGGAAGCCAAACCACGATCCCCAACCATAAATCACGCTTAGAAGTAAAGTAAACCATGATTAATAAGCAGGAATGGAATTATAAAGGAAATTATCTTCCGGTGAATCATAAAGCATCTCCTGAACAAAACCCTGCTGTTCTACATCATAAGTAAAACTTTCTAATTTCAAATTAGCACCTGTGGGAACTAAGACAGTAATTTTAGATTTTAAGTCCTCCATCTCCTGAGAAACAGTAAAATAAACATTACCTAATTGTACATATTCGGCTAATAAAGGATAAAATTTATCACCGGCTTGAACCATTAAAAGCCACTGCTGACCATCATCCCACATGAAATTACCTTTGGCATCCTGTGCAGCCATCGTATATAACCCGATAAAATCAGTTTGGCCATCATTGGTTAAATCAAATTCAAATTCCTCTATTTTTGTCCAAGAAGCGTCTGACCGGGGATCTATTTCACAGCCTTGAATAATCATCTGCTCAGTATCAGGATCAGTGGTGGTATCTGATCTCCCCACTTGACATCCACTTAAGACTAAAGACATTGCCAGTAGCATGACTAGAACCCACAGCTGTTTCCTCATTTTTTAACCACTCCTCTTATCTATTTTTCTAAATACCATTGTAAGGTTCTTTTTAGAAAATAGCAATCAAAATCACCGAGGTGCCATTTATTTCCGCAAAGTGGCCAAAAAATCCCGCATTCTTTGCACAGCTTTTGCTACTTGTTCCGGGGAAGTACCCCCATAAGTAGAACGCCTTTTTACCACATTTTCCAGCTGCAAAATTGTAAAAACAGTTTCCTCCACGGGCAAATCTTGAGGAACAAATTGCCTTAATTCTTGTAATGACAAATCAGTAAGGACCCGCTCCTTAGCTAAACAATAATTTACCAATTGCCCCACTAAATGATGTGCTTCCCGAAAACTAAGTCCTTGTTGAACAAAATAATCAGCTAAATCAGTAGCATTAGAAAATCCCTTTCCGGCGGCCGCTTTCATTTTTTCCTTTTTAAAAACAATCGTTTTTAAAAAAGGAATAAAGATACGCAAACAAGCACTGACCGTATTTACACCATCAAAAAGGGCCTCTTTATCTTCCTGCATATCTTTATTATAGGTTAAAGGAAGACCTTTGAGCATAGTTAATAAAGTAATTAAATCACCATAAACTCTAGCAGTTTTCCCGCGAATCAATTCCACCACATCGGGATTCTTTTTTTGAGGCATCATTGAAGAACCAGTACTAAAAGCATCATCGAGTTCAATAAAGTCCACCTCTTGACTAGCCCAAAAAATAATTTCCTCACAAAATCGTGATAAATGCATCATAATTAAAGCCAAATCTCCCAAAAACTCAATTACAAAATCCCGATCAGAAACACTATCCATACTATTTTCGGAAACACGGGAAAAACCTAATTCACGGGCCACCATTTCCCGATCCAAAGGATAAGTAGTACCAGCCAAGGCCCCAGCACCTAATGGTAAAACATCTACTCGCCGCAGACAATCCTGCAAACGTTCATAATCACGTTTAAACATTTCCGCATAAGCTAATAAATGATGACCCAAGGTAACTGGTTGAGCAATTTGCAAATGGGTATAACCAGGCATGATTGCTTGGTGATGTTGATCAGCTAAATCAACCAAAGTAGTCAATAAATTAATTAATAGTTCTTGAAGATTAGTAATCTGATCTTTAACATACATTCTTAAATCCAAAGCTATCTGATCATTACGGCTTCTCCCGGTATGCATTTTTTTGGCTACTCCACCTATTTTCTCCGTAAGTAATAATTCAATATTTAAATGAATATCTTCGGCCTTTATAGAAAAATCCACCTGACCAGCCTCGATTTCACTTGCCAATTCCTGCAAACCATTAATAATTTTCTCGGTTTCCGAAGGGGAGAGCACCCCAATTTTTCCTAACATACGGACATGAGCCATACTACCCAAAAGATCATAGTGGGCTAAAGATTGATCAAAAGTAATAGACGCCTGAAACTCCTCTAACAATTCCGCAGTTTCTTTTGCAAACCGCCCACCCCATAATTTCATTTTTCTACCTCCCACTGCAGTTGTTGTTTCATTAAAGCTCTTACTTTTAAAGGTAATCCAAAGAGATTGATAAAACCGGCGGCATCTTGCTGATTATAAACTTCGTCTTTACCAAAAGTAGCCAAATCCTCACGATATAATGAATAAGGTGATTGCACACCTGCTGGAAAACAATTACCTTTATAAAGTTTTAATTTTACTGTACCACTTACTGTTTCCTGAGTCACATTAACAAAAGCATCTAAGGCCTCCCGTAAAGGGTGAAACCAAAGACCATCATAAACCAACTGTGCATATTGCTGAGCCACCAATGTTTTATAATGGGCAGTAAGACGATCTAATGTTAAGGATTCCAATTCTTGATGTGCTTGATAAAGCACGGTTCCGGCGGGAGTTTCGTAAACCCCGCGTGATTTGATACCTACTAAACGGTTTTCCACTAAATCAACAATCCCCACACCATTAATAGCCGCAATTTGGTTTAACTTTTCAATTAACTGCACCTCTTCCAGCACTTCACCATTTAAAGCCACCGGAATCCCTTTTTCAAAGGTTAATTCTAAATAAGTAGGCTGATCTGGTGCCTTTTCCGGAGGTGTAATTATATTTAATAAATCTGGAGCTGGCTCCCAACCCGGATCTTCTAAATCAGCTCCTTCATGACTTAGATGCCATAAATTGCGATCCATACTATAGGGACGCTCCCTACTAACTGGTACCGTTATTTGACGGGCCTCGGCATAAGCAATTTGTTCTTCACGGGATTTGATTTCCCAAATACGCCAAGGTGCAATAATTGTCATTTCCGGTGCCAAAGCTTTAATTGCCAATTCAAAACGCACCTGATCATTACCTTTCCCCGTACAGCCATGTGCAATAGCTGCTGCTTTTTCCTGTCGGGCTATTTTCACTAATCTTTTAGCAATTAAAGGTCGGGCAAAGGCGGTACCCAACAAATATTTCCCTTCATAAACAGCCCCGGCCTTTAAAGTAGGAAAAATATAATCAGTAACAAATTCCCGACGAGCATCTTCAATATAAATTTTAGAGGCACCTGTTTGTAGGGCTTTTTCTTTTAAAGGTACCAATTCCTCACCCTGACCGACATTCACAGCTACAGCAATTACTTGATAACCATAATTCTCTTTTAACCAAGGAATAATTACCGACGTATCTAAACCACCCGAATAAGCCAAAATCACCTTTTTCATCATTCTACTCCCCTCCAGATAATAATGCAGCTAAAATAGCTTTATGAGCATGTAATCTATTTTCCGCCTGATTGAATACTTGTGAATACGGTCCAGCCAATACTTGAGAAGTAATTTCCTCTCCCCGTTTGGCCGGCAGGCAATGTAAAACAATTACTTCTGGTGCCGCCAAACGTACTATATCTTCATTTATTTGATAATTTTTAAAGACTTCTTTTCGTTTAAGGGCCTCCTTTTCTTGCCCCATACTTGCCCACACATCTGTATATAATACTTGTGCTTGACTGGCTATTTCCTGAGGGGAAGAACTTATCTTTATTCTCCCACCTCGAGCTACCGCCAAAGCCACAATTTGGGGATCAGGTTGATAACCCCTCGGGGAAGCAATTCCCACTTCCAAGCCCATTACTGCCCCAGCCAACAATAAACTATGGGCCACATTATTGCCATCACCCAAATAAGCCAATTTAATCCCCTGTAATCTACCCAAACACTCCCGCATAGTTAACAAATCAGCTAAGACCTGTGTAGGATGAAATTGATCAGTTAAACCATTAATTACGGGAATATCCGCATATTCGGCCAATTCTACAACAGTTTCTTGACTAAAAGTACGAATTAAAAGACCATCCAAATAACGTGATAAAACACGGGCCATATCCTTAATTGGTTCACCTCGGCCCATTTGCAAATCAGCTTGATTAAGATAAAGGGCCAAACCACCCAACTGAAACATACCCACCTCAAAAGACACTCGCGTACGTGTAGAAGGCTTTTCAAAAATCATACCTAAAGTTTTTCCTTTTAAAAGAGGCCAAGCCAGACCCCTTTTTTGTTTGGCTTTTAATTCTGCAGCCAAATCCAAAAGATATTCTATTTCGACTGTTGTAAAATCGGCAAAAGATAAAAAATCTCGTCCCCGCAAAACCATTTTTGTAACCCCCTTAATCGTGCAGTACCTTCCCCATAATTTCTACAGCCTTATCCAAATCAGCCTGTTCAATATTCAAAGCTGGAACTAAACGCAAAACATTACGTTTAATACAATTAACCAATACACCTTTTTGCAGACAACTTTCCTGTATTTTTTGACCATCAACAGACAATTCCAAACCCAATAACAAGCCTAAACCTCTTACCTCTTTAACAGCAGGCATCTCCTTAAATTTACTTTTTAAATACTCACCTTTAGCCTGAACCTCTTTCAAGAAATCACCACTAGTCAATACCGTTAAAACAGCCAAAGCGGCACTTGTAACCAAAGGATTACCCCCAAAAGTGGAAGCATGATCACCAGGCTTAAACACATCGGCCACTTTAGCCGACGCGATTAAAGCTCCAATAGGCATTCCACCACCTAAACCTTTGGCTAATGTAAACAAATCCGGCTGGACACCATAATGCTGGTAAGCAAATAATTTACCGGTACGTCCACAACCAGTTTGCACCTCATCTAAAATTAATAAAAGATCATGTTGTGCACATATTTTTTGCACACCGATTAAATAGGCTTTACTTGCCGGATAAACCCCCCCTTCACCTTGAATAGGTTCCAATAAAAGGGCACAAGTCTGGGGAGTAATGGCCTGTTCAAGAGCCTCTAAATCATTAAAAGGTACATATTTAAAACCTTTGGGCAAAGGCTGAAACCACCTTTGATAAACAGTTTGACCAGTAGCTGTCAAAGCACCTAAAGTACGACCGTGAAAAGAATCTTCAGCCGTAATTATTTCATAACGTTCTGGTCCATAATTTTCCCGCGACCATTTACGAGCCAATTTAATGGCTGCCTCATTAGCTTCAGCCCCACTATTACAGAAAAAAACCTTTTTTCCCTGTGAACAATCACTCAATTTTTTAGCCAAACGTACTTGAGGTTCATTCCAATATAAATTAGAACAGTGAATCAATAATTCGGCCTGTTTCTGAATTGCCTTAACAACCTGTGGATAACAATGACCCAAATTATTAACAGCAATACCACTTACCAAATCCAAATATTTGTTACCCTGGGCATCCCAAACATAACTACCTTTACCCCTCACTAAAGCCAAATCATGCCGTAAATAAGTAGACATGATATAATCAGTCCCCATTTGCTTAATGGTTTCATTATTCATTGTTCTCCTCCTATGTTTTATAATTACTATTCAACAAAACATATTTCTCCGTAAGATCACACCCCCAAGCCTTAGCCGTAAACTTTCCGGCTTGTAAATCAACCCTGATTACTATTTCCTCTTTTCGCAAAATTTCTTCTGCTAAAGCCTGATCAAAGTCCACACCTTTTCCTTGGGCCATAATTAAAAGTTCCCCCAAATAAATCAAGACACGCTCAGGAGCAAATTTTATGCCGGAATAACCCAAAGCACAAGCAATTCTACCCCAATTGGGCTTACCTCCAAAAAGTGCCGCCTTTAATAAATTAGAACTAGCAATTATTCGTGCTGCCTGACGAGCCTCAGACAAACTAGCGGCATTACTTACTTCTACTTCCATTAATTTTGTAGCACCTTCACCATCACGAGCAATCATTTTCGCTAAATAAAGAGATATTTGCTGTAAAGCTTGAACAAAAATATAGAAAGCCTCACTGTTTTTGGCAGTAATAGGAAAATTCCCGGCCAAACCATTAGCTAAAGCCACCACTGTATCATTAGTACTGGTCTCCCCATCTACCGTAATTTGATTAAAGGTGGACTCACTGGCCAATTCCAGAGCTGTCTGTAAACATTCCGGGGTAATTAAGGCATCAGTACTGATAAAAGCAAGCATAGTAGCCATTTGGGGATGTATCATTCCTGCACCTTTGGCCATACCACCGATCACTATTTTTTCCCCGCCAATTTCCACTTCCAAGGCTAATTGCTTAACTATAGTATCTGTAGTCAGAATCGCTTTAGCGACAAAACCTCCGTTAGCTTTAGATAAATTTTGAGCAGCTTGCCTAATACCCTTTTCCACTTTTTCCATAGGTAAATAGGTACCAATCATGCCAGTAGAAGCCGGCAAAAACTGTTCAGCCCGACAGCCTGTCGCTTGTCCGGCAATTACCGTCATCTGATAAGCATCTTTTAAACCTTGCTCACCTGTACAAGCATTAGCACAACCACTATTAACCACAAACCCATACAACTTCTTGTTCTTGGCCAAATACTCCCGGGCAACCTGTACTGGGGCCGCCGCAAATTTATTAGTGGTAAAAACCCCGGCCCCATTGGCAGGTTTTTCAGAAACAACCAAAGCCAAATCATTAGTTTTATTAGCCTTTAAACCTACCAAACCCACACCAGCCTTAAAGCCTTGTGGAGAAGTAATACCACCATTTTTCAAAACTACATATCTCATCTAGATCACCTACTTTAATGTTTTTAAGGATAAAGAGCTGCAGCAGACAAACCGATCGTTTCCGAAAAGCCGCACATTAAATTCATATTTTGTATGGCCTGTCCGGCGGCTCCTTTAATTAAGTTATCAATTACCGAAATAATTATTAAGCGTCCCTTACTTTCTTCTAAACTACAACCTAAAGCACAAAAGTTTGTACCTTGTACCCATTTTATTTCTGGATAATTATCCTCATAAAATTTAATAAAAGGTTCATCTTTATAATATTTTTGATATACTGTTTGGATTTTATTTAACGAAACCGCAGTAGATAAATAAATAGTGCTCAACATACCTCGAGTTAAAGGCACCAAATGCGGGGTAAAGGTAAGTCTCACCTCCTTATACCATTTTATCAACTCCTGTTCAATTTCCGGTAAATGGCGGTGTGCCGGGAAACCATATGGTTTCACATTTTCATTACTTTCAGCATATAATGATCCTTTTTTTAAACTCCGCCCCGCCCCACTAATTCCGGATTTACTGTCTATAATTATATCAGGTTTTACCAGTTTTTCCTTTAACAAAGGATATAAAGCCAAAAGGATGGTGGTAGGATAACAACCAGTATTAGCCACTAAATTTGTTTGTTTAATCTGCTGACGATAAATTTCCGGTAAACCATAAACAGCCTGCTCTAATAATTTTACCGATGGGGCTTGTTTTTTATACCAGGTTTGATAAACCTCTGGACTTTGCAAACGAAAGTCAGCCCCTAGATCAATAACCTTTTTATTTAACACTAGGGCCTTTTCCACATAAGGAGCACTTAAACCATGAGGTAAGGCCAAAAAAATGACCTCTGCTCCCTCAATTAAAAAAGGATCTGTCATAGCCCGACAAATTAAATTTACTTTATCCCCCAAATGAGGATAAACCTGACCATAATTCTTACCAGCATAACTCCGAGAACCTAAAGCAACAATCTCTACTTGAGGATGCCCAGATAAAAGCCTCACCAATTCCTGTCCCGTATAACCAGTAGCCCCTAAAATACTTACTTTAATCAAAAAAACACCCCCTTACCATTTCTATAATTATACACACATATTAATAATTATTCAATAGTCCTAATAAAAAAACCGCCTTAAAAGGCGGCTATTCATTTAAATCTCCTAAACTCGAAACAACCATAGAACAATAATTACGCGTAATTTTTTGACGTTCAGCTTCACTAATAACTTCCTCAACAGCTAATTTTTTTTCTGCTAATAAATCTATTTCCGGAAACTGTTTTAAAATATTACCCTTTTTATCAGCAATTAACTTTACCACAGGTTGAGTAGTCCGCTCAAGAGGTATATCTATTACCACTCCAATCATACCATTATTTAAACGAATGGCCGTACCTACCGGATAAGGAGCAATATTGCGGCAAAAAGCTTCAACAATATCGGGATGAAAGGCCTTTTCGCTTGCCGCCTTTATTTCTCTTAAAGCCTGATAAGGATATAATCTATCTTTGCCCCGATTCACCAAATTATCAAAACAATTAGCCACATTGACAATAGCTGCATAAAGGTGAATTTCTTTTTCTTTAAGCTGACGCGGATAACCAGTCCCATCATATCTTTCATGATGCTGATAGGCCACATGTGCCACTAAAATACTCAGAACTTTTTCCCTTCTTAAAATTTCAAAACCGTATTCAGTATGTTCCGGACCGGGATTTAAAGATTTACCCAAATCATGCAAAACAGCCCCCATAGCCAAAGTTTTTAACTTTAATTCATCCAAGCCCAGATTCCTACCAGTTAAAATACTTAAAACACTTACCCCTATGGAATGATCATAAAGAAAAGTATCGGCATAGCGTAAATCTAATAACTGCATTAAAAGATTAGGTGCACTTTTTAATTCATCCAATATTTGATTAATCAAGGCACTAATAGGACGTAAATCTAATTTTTCATGTACCTGCACACTATGAACCACATTACGCAGGGCACTAGCTGTTTGAATTTTCACCCGCTCATTAACTATTTCCTCTACTTCCAAGGAACCTAAAATTTCATCCTCGACATAAATAAATGTTAATCCTAACTCCTTTAATCTTTTTATAAAATAAGGATTAAGCATAACTCCCTTATTTAATAATATACGACCAGCGTCATCATAAATAGTTCTGGCTACTCTCATACCTGTTTGTAAATATTTGCATTCTACCATCCGCATGTCTGATCTACCCCTATTTAAATTATTGCCGCTAAATTTAAAAACATAATTAAACGACCATCTATTTTGGCAATTCCCCGAATATATTTTTTGGCTAACTTTGCTTCCCTCTTAATTTTTTCTTGATTAATACGTAAAACCTCACCGACTTCATCTACCAATAACCCCAACATTTCTCCCGCCTCCTGGATAACAATAATTCGGGCTGCCTTACTTTCTTTTACTTTTCCCAAATTTAAAACTTGTTTTAAATCAATAACAGGAATTATATTTTCCCGCAATTCACAAATACCTAATACATAATCAGGTGAATTAGGCAGTTTCACCAATTTTAACGGTCGTATAATTTCTTGTACATTCAAAACATTTATCCCATATTCCGCCCCAGCTAATTTAAAAATAACACATTGTTTTTCCATTTCCCTCCCCCTTTAGACATTCCCCAAATAAACATAATCTAAATATTGTGCAGCTATTTTTTGTGCCTCCCACATGGTCTTTAAGGGAGTGCCCGCCAAGCTTAACTTATAATTAGGAAAATAACGTAATAAATGCAGCGGAATTTGTCGATCTAAAGCAGCTATCCATTGAGTCAAGGCTTTAATTTGCTCCTGATCATCGTTCTTTCCTGGAATTAACAACGTAGAAATTTCTAAGTGACAATTCTCCGCCAATAATTTGGCACTTTGCAAAACAGGGTGTAATGTAGCCTGACATAATTCTTGATAAAACCCTTCCTCAAAGGCCTTTAAATCTAGATTGACCGCATCAATAAAGGGAAGTAATTGCTTTAAAGGTTGAGGGTTTAAATATCCATTAGTAACTAAAACATTTTTTAAACCAGCTTCATGAGCCAATTGTGCAGTCGCCAATAAGTATTCATACCACATTAAAGGTTCAGAATAAGTATAGGCTAGTCCAATATTACCCAAGGGTACTAATTCTTTTGCTCTGGCTACAGCCGCTTCAGGAGCCAAAAAATAATTATTCACTTTCTCTTGTTGGGCAATTTGCCAATTTTGGCAAAAAGCACATCTTAAATTACAACCAAAAGTCCCCAAAGATAAAATCTTTTTTCCGGGGAAAAAATGATACAATGGTTTTTTTTCTATAGGATCTAAAGCCATAGCAGTAACCAAACCATAATTTTGCACTACCAATTTACCGGCCACATTTTTTCTCACCCGACAGCGGCCCTTCTCTCCCTCTTCCAAAAGACAAGCATGGGGACAAAGCAGACACTGTATAAGATTATTATCTTTTTTTACCCAATGGGTTTCCGGCATTTTTGGCAAAACTCCCTTCACAGTCAAAAATAACGTGTAACCTTAAAACGTTCCAATTTTACTTTTTCATGAGCCTCAATACCGGCCTTGGCCTTAGCTATAGCTACCTGTTCGGCCACTGTGTTTACCCCCTCCAAATTAGGTAATAATAATCCCCTACGAACCCCCCGCGTAACAATAACCCCATAAGTATGTGGATCTAAATCTTCCAGAGAATTCACCTTTTCCGGTTCTTCTAAAATATCCACGGAAAATTCCAGTTCTGATAATTCCTCTAAAGTAACAGGTGCAAAACGCGGGTCACTTTTGGCTGCTGCTACCGCATTATAAATAATTTCCCAAGCCAAATTATCCCGTGTAGGAGTAATAGTACCTATACAACCCCTTAATTCACCTTGTTTTTTTAAGGTAACAAAAGCACCCGCTTTTTGCTGAGTTAACTCCTCAGCTTCTGCG
>DUTS01000039.1 GCA_012841935.1 Clostridia bacterium | reverse complement strand
GAATGACCATCAAAGAAGCAATTAATAAGGCACCGACAATTTTTAGGCCAATGGTGATTACTAAAGCGGTAAGTAATAATAAAAGATAATTATAAAATTTAACTGGTAGGCCGGCTAAACGGGCACCGGTTTCATCAAAAATTAAATAGAAAAATTTATGTCGCCAAATAAAAAGAAAAAATAAAGTAAGTAGAGCTAAAGGAATCATAATCCAAAGGTCTTGCTGATTAAGAGTGAGAATACTGCCAAAAAGTAGGGCAGCTATACTGTTATCCGAGCTTTTGGTTACGTTAATTAAAAGA
The DNA here is from genome assembly GCA_012841935.1 of Clostridia bacterium. Classification (NCBI taxonomy): domain Bacteria; kingdom Bacillati; phylum Bacillota; class Clostridia; species Clostridia bacterium. The sequence continues at coordinate 13,226 of DUTS01000039.1, read as the reverse complement.
GCGGTGATGCCTAAACTTGCGGAAATAATAAGGGCTAGGGACAATTCAGCATAATCCTGAAAAGTTTGTCTTAATTTTTCAAGTAAAAAGGTCACGGTGATTACTAGTATTAATGCTGCTGGTAGGGGGCTAAAACCCAAAAAAAGGCCTATTAAGACACCGGCTAAGGAAACATGGGCTAAAGTATCACCAATGACGGCAAAACGGCGTAAAACTAAAAAGGTACCAATAGTGGGAGCTAAAATTCCAATAAGTAAACCAACTAGTAAGGCCCTCTGCATAAAAGTATATTGGAGCATCTCAAATCACATCCCTAGTGTTTAGTTTACATATTTTTTTTTGATTAAGGAGATAAAAATTCGCTTCTGTTCCCAGTAGTGGAGTTAAATCATGGGTAACAAGGATAATCGTTTTATTTTGTTGATGTAATTTATTTAAGAGCCGGAATAATTTTTCTATCCCTTGTTGATCCAAATTATTAGTTGGTTCATCAAGGATAAGTAATTGGGGATTATTTGATAAAATACGGGCTAAATGCACACGCTGTAATTGTCCACCTGAAAGAGTTTTTAAAAGGGCCCTGTGTTTTTCGGAAAGTCCCAATTCGTGAAGTAAAAAATCTTTAAAGAGACTATTTTTTTCTGAAGTATAGGTTAATACTTCCTCTACTGTAGCCGGAAAACTATTATTGAGATAGGTTTTTTGCGGTAAATAGCCAAGGGAAGAGGTGTTTAGGTTTACTAAACCACTTTCCGGTTTTAAAAGACCGCTAATAATTTTTAGCAAAGTGGTTTTGGCGGCACCATTAGGTCCGAAAATAACGGCAAATTCTCCTTCCCTTATTTCTAAATTTATGTTTTTTAAAATAAGCTCATGACCAGGATAAGCAAAATTAACTTGTTTTAATTGTACACAAAGCTGTTTCATAGTTCACACTCCAAAGCGATAGCTAGATTGTCTAGATTAGTTCGCATTATGGTAAAGTAGTCTTCGCCATTATTTAATTCTGTCTGTGTGAGTGTCCCTAAAGGATGTAGAGGTAAAACTTGGGCACCAGTTTCATAGGCAAGGGTGTCAGCGACTTGAGGACTATAAAAATTTGCGGTAAAAAGGTACTTTATTTTTTCTTCCTTAAGAATTTGGCAAATTTCTTTTAGTTTTTGAGCTGTAGGTTCAGCTTCGGGGTTTAGACCGAGAATGGGGATAGAAGTAAGCTGATAGTTTTGACAAAGGTAATTAAAAGCCGGATGAGTAACAATAATCTTTTGTTTTTTGGCTGTAGCCAATGTTTCTTGGTAAGCTAAATCTAAGGACTCTATTTGTGATTTAAAATTTGCAAAGTTTTTTTCGTAAATAGTTTGCTGGGATGGATCAAGGGTGCTTAATTCCTGGAGAATGTTTTCTCCAATGATTAAAGCTGCTTGAGGACTGAGCCAAAAATGGGGATCAGTTTCTTGGTTTATGTTAAGAACTTGGATATTTGTTGTAACCTGAGCAAAATGTACAGGTTGATTTGTTAAGTTGGCTTTTAGTTTGTCTAGGTAAGGCTCCATATTTGCACCATTATAGAGAAAAAGGTCAGCTTGACCTAAGTTAACTATTTGTTGGGGTGAAGGTTCAAAGGAATGTGGTTCTACACCTGGGGGTGTAAGATTATGTACTTTAATTTGTTCCCCGCCTATTTTACAGGTAAAATCATAAAGGGGATAAATACTGGTATAAACAACCGGTAAATCAGTAGTTTGTTGTATACAGCAGCCATTACCAATAAGTAATAAAATTAGATTTAATAGCAGGGCTTTAAGGTGAAACATTTAGATCTGCCTCCTTAGAAATAGGGTGGTAAAAGAATTATATGAAAAAGTGGGGCTTTTCAGAAGTAACAGCCATAAAGGCGGGTAAAAAAACTAAAGACAAGGATTAATTTTCCTTGTCTTTTTAGTGGGCAAGTAATTTATTATTGTAAATAAGGCATGGGATTAACGGGATTACCGTTTTTCCTGACCTCGAAATGTAAATGAGGTCCTGTGCTGTAGCCAGTACTACCTACTTTAGCTATTGGTTCACCTTTTTTAACTTCTTGGCCAACTTTAACTAAGGTTTTGGAAGCATGAGCATAAAGGGTAACTAAATTACCACCATGATTTAGCATAACGATTAGACCATAGCCACCACGATTGCCTACTTCCATCACTGTTCCATTTTCTGCGGCGACAATATTTGCTCCTTTAGGGGCACCAATATCTACACCAGTATGTAATTTATTTACTTTTAAAATGGGATGAAAACGCATTCCATAAGAGGAAGTAATTCTAGTGTGACCAGGTGCTGGCCAGGTAAATTTACCAGAACCTAAATATTCACCACTATCTCCACCAGTTTGCCTTCTGATTTCGGCGGCAATTTGTCGTGATTGTTCTTCTAGTTCGTTCAAGGCTGCCTCTTCACGGGCTCTTTCCGATTTTAAGGAATTATAAACAGTTTGCTGTCTGGAACTGGCTATAGCTAATTCTTTTCTTTGAAGATCTTGTTTAGTTTTTAACTCTGCCAGGGAATGCCGTTTTTGTAAAGCCATTTCTTGTTTAATATGAACTAATTTGATTTGCTCTTCATTTTCCTTGATTAATTGTTTATTATTTTCGGCTAGTGTACTTAAAAGATCCCAGCGAGTTAAAAAATCACTTATACTGGTAGAGTCTAAAAGGACTTCCAGAAAATGAACGTCACCTTGTTCGTAAAGAAGCCTGAGGTTTTGTTCCAAGGCTTTAGTATTAAGATTTATTTGTTTTTTATAATTCCGTAATTCTTTTTCCAAATTAAGCATTTCTCTTTCCAAAGTGGAAAGTTTTGTTTCTGTAGATTTTAAAGTATTGGTAGTTTTGGAAATTGTATTGTTTAAGGCCCTTAGTTCTAAAAGTGCATTTTTTTCTTCTGCCTTTTTTTTATTTAAAATATTTTTTTGGGCAGTAATTTGTTCTAGTATTTGATTTTGCTGTTCTTCTAAATCAATATTTACCGATCCTGCATAAGAAAAAGCCGATGTGGCTATAAGTAAACTAAGGCTAATAGCTAGTTTTTTCAAGATGTTTGCTTTTATTTTCACCTAGATCCCTCCCGACATTATAAAGTTCGACATGGAGTAAAAAACTCCTGCCGAACTTTGGTTTTTTTCGGGAGAAAAAAGAGTTTTTGATAAAAAATCAGGAAAGACCTTTGAATAATTTGGTTAAATGTCCGTTTTTCCCTAACCAGGCAAAGGTAATAATGATTAGGATTGCTAAAATGTAGTTGCCGATTAAATACCAAATAGTTAAGAAGTTCGCTTTTAAAGGTGTGAGGTGAAATGTATTGGCTAGGGCTGTTGTATAGTCATGACCATTACCAATTTCACAAAGGAGGACTGCAAATTGTTGGTGGTTCTTTTTTTGTAAATAGGTAAAAATTTGTGCTTGCCAACCTTTATTTAAAAGAAGGGCATCACCTAAAGAAATTAATTCTTCTAGTGGTAGTGTGTGCCAGCCTGGTCCATACCAGTGACTTAAAAAATGGCGGTGTACCGGAATTCTTGTTTCCTGGGGATTAAAAGGTGAAGCAGTATAATAGACAAATAATGAACCTTGATAGTTTTCATAAAAATCATGTTCTTTCCCCATAAAAATAAAAAGGGGACTTTTAGCTTCTACGGGAACAAAACCAGCCTCTTTGGCCATTTTTAAATAACTTTTGAACCATTTATAAACTTTATTTTGTTCTTCTGGGAAATAATCACCAAGAATTAGATTAGCCCCTTCTAGAATAAAGGCACTGCTTTCTATGTTTTTATTCAGATAAAAGGTTTCTTTTTTGCCAGTGGTGACTTGATGTCCGGCAGAATCAGAGGCAGTTAATTCGTAGAATAATTTTTTAAAGGGTCCAGGTGCTGGGTTAAAGTAAACTAAATCATAATCATATTGAAAGGGCTGTAAAGGAAAATCTATTTGTTGTGCGGTTTCTCCTTCCCATTGATAATTAAGTGTAATCTGGGAAAGATCACCATCTGGGTCTTCTAAATAACTTTTTAAAATAATGCCTTGGCGGCTTTCATTAGTAGTCGTATACTTAATAGTTATTTCCGGTGGGCTGGGTTTTACTTTTTCGGGCGGCAGTTTGGCTTTTAGCCAGGGCTGTAGTAAAGAGTGAACTTTTAGTTCTTGAATTTGATTTAATAAGTTCATTAATTTGCCGGTATGTTGGTCATAGGATTTACCTACTTCCCAATATGCCCGCGGATAGGTGGCTTCATTATTTATTAGCTCATTAAATAATTGTAAAGCCTTTTTTTCATTGGCAGCTTTTTGATAGTAATAGGCTTGACCGTGTAGAAGAGCCAGTTTTTCTTCTTTTTTGCTAATTTCAGTTTGCTTTTTTTCTAGTAGGGAAATTGCTTTATCATATTCTTCATAGGCGGTTAAAATGGCGATAGTTTGTTCTTCTTCGGGACTAAGTAATTGCAGCCACTCTTGCTGTTCTTTTTTTAAATTAATTTGAATGCTGAGTGGTTCTCTATTATCGGTGAAAGACCAAATAAGTAAATCTTCCTTAAATTGATAACCAGGTGTAAGGGAATGGATTAATCCCGGATGTGTATTTAAAAAATTAACCATTAGGGTGAATTGGGCCTTTTCTTTTAAGGTAAAGCCATTTTGGGGAAAAGAATAACCAAAGCTGCAAAAACCTTGGGTATCAGTTGTAAGTGGGAGTCGATAATCTAGGTTTAGGGTAAGCTCTTGGTGGGGTTCTAAGGTGATTTCCCAAAAATAACGTTGGGCTCTAGGTTGGTATTTGGTTTCAATTTCCGTTTCCCCAGCCCAAACTGTTAAAGATTCTTCTTTTGTGAGAAAAGGTAATCCCATTTTTAGTTTTTTGTTGTTTTCTCCGGGATTGATTAAAGAATAGGTAGAATTAACCAAAATGCTTTCTTCTGTAAATCCCAAATCAATTTTTTGGTCGGCAAGCAGGATGTCTGTTTTTTGTAAAGGAATAATTTCCGCTACCATCTGTTTAGGTGTATTGGTAACCGCTAAAGTGGGAACGGAAATAAATAAACCCAGAATAATCATAATTAGCTTTTTTTTCATAAGGGCCTCCTTGAAAAATAATGTCGACAACTATTATTTTAAAGGAAAAAGATTAGGAGGTAAACCCCGTAAAAAAAGTCATGTATTGCAGGAATCACGGGGGAGTTGTATAATAACATATACTTAAATAGTGTATTAATGGTGAGGGGGATAATGATGAGTAGATATAATATAGCTATAGTCGGTATGGGAGCAGTGGGGCGACAAATGGTTGCCATTTTGGAAAAATCTCGGATTCCTGTGGCTGAACTGCGTTTATTAGTCAGGAGAAATGCCGGTGAAATAATTAGATTCCGGGGACAAAAGTATGTAGTAGAATGTTTTACACCAGGAGCCTTTCAGAATATAGATCTGGTTCTAATGGCAGCTGGTGGTAAGGCCTCTTTGGAATTGGCACCTTTGGCTTTGGAGGCTGGGGCCGTGGTAATAGATAATAGCAGTGCTTTTCGTTTGGAGCCAAATGTACCGTTGGTTATTCCGGAAGTAAATCCCACGGCTATTGAAGATCATCATGGTATAATTGCCAATCCTAATTGTTCCACAATTCAGATGGTGGTTCCTTTAAAACCATTACATGATTTGTTTAAAATTAAAAGAATTGTAGTTTCCACATATCAGTCAGTTTCAGGTACGGGACGGCAGGCCATCGAAGAATTGGAAAATCAGGTAAAGGCATTTGTAAGTGGTGAAAAACCGCAGGTAAATGTATATCCTCATCAAATTGCTTTTAATGTTTTACCACATATTGATTCTTTTTTGGAAAATGGTTATACCAAAGAAGAATTAAAAATGGTGCGGGAAACACATAAAATTTTAAATGATACTTCTTTACAAATTTCCCCTACTGCTGTAAGGGTTCCGGTTTTTAATTGTCATGCAGAGGCCCTTAATATTGAAACTGAAAAACCTTTGCCTGAAATAGCGGCTGTAAAAGAAATATTGGCAAAAGCCCCTGGGGTAAAAGTAGTTGATGATGTGGAAAACAATGTTTATCCTCTGCCTTTAGATTGTGCAGGGGGGGATAAAGTATATGTGGGTAGAATAAGGAAAGATTTTACGGTAGCACATGGTTTAAATTTATGGGTGGTGGCCGATAATCTGCGCAAGGGGGCGGCCTTAAATGCAGTGCAGATAGCGGAATTGCTGGTTAAAAAATATTTTGCAAGCTGAGGGCTTTGCTTTCCGGGATATGTTGAATATAGCTGTGTAAAACGTAAATTTCAGCTAAAGCATGATTGCTATCTTGATGATCAAGATAGCTCTTTATTTTGGCGAAACTTTCTTCAATACGGTCCATTTCTTGGTGATGAATTAATAAAGGCCAATATTTGCGTACCTCGTCCCATTCCTTTTTGGTTTGTTGAAAGTGCTTTTTCGCTTTTGTCCAGTTGGCTTCTTTAATTGCGAGTTCAATTTTTTGGGTAGCTTTCAAAAGTAAGGCGGCACTTCTATCTAAAAAAACATTCATACCCCAACCTAAACTTAAAAGAAACAGTAATAACATGATTAGGGCTAGGGGAACAAAATATTTTTGTTCAAACAATTAATTAACCTCCTTTTTACGCTGCCAAGATATTTTTCCCGTTTTATCAATACTTACAAAAAAAAGTTCCTTTAAATCTTTGATTTGATATTTACTTAGTTTGTCTAGTAATTTTTCTTCGGTAAGGTTAAAGCGTTTTAAATTATCATGTTCGATATACCCATCTAATACTAATGATAAGGGTAAGCCCACATCTTTAGGGTTTATCCCTAAATCTTCTGTAATGATGGGGCGGCTGCTGCTTTTAGGGATGATACTCATTTGTCCATTGGTTTCTAAAATGGCATAATCAACATCAGCAATATTAGTAAAGTTTTTAACCCGTAATTGTTCCAAAAGGTCATTTAAATTAATTCGTAAACGGCGCAGTTCACTTTCAATAATGGTGCCTTTTTCTATTAAAATACTAGGGCGGCCGCAAATAAAGGTTCTGGCTCGTTTGCTTTTTAAAGTAAGATAGGCAATGGAAACTTGGGCCAAAAGTAAAGTCAAAATGGGAATAATTCCATCTAAAAGTGGTATTTCGGTATCAGCCATGGGCACAGCTGCCAATTCGGAAATCATGATGGCAATTACTAATTCAAAAGGTTGTAGTTCCCCGATTTGGCGTTTACCCATCAAACGCATAACTAAGACAACCAAGGAATATAAAATAAGGGTACGAAAGAAGACAATCAAATTTAAATCTCCCCTTTATATTATTTTGTGTGTTTTCTTGATATCATAATGGTTAGTTATGGATTGAATAAGGGAAGTGAGTTTTTATGCTGTTAGGTTTAGTTTATTTTCTCGTTTTTTGTTTAGGAATTGTTCTTTTTATTTTATTTTGTCCTTTTTATTATTCATTGAAGATTGCTAAACAAGAAAAATGGGAAACAAACTTTGTGTTGAAACAAGGTGGGCTTCGATTATGTTTGCAATACAAAGATCAGGAATTGGAAAAGGCTATTTTTTTGTTTGGTAGATTGATAAAAAGAATGAAAAAAAAGGAAAAAGGCATAAAAAAACAAAAAACTTTATTGGATAAGCAGGAAAAGGAGACGAAAAAGAGAAGAATATGGCGAAGGATATTTAATTGGCAGGAATTGTTAAGTCGGGAAGCATTTGCTTGTTTACGAGAATTATTATTTAGCATTGGTGCGGTTTTTTACCCGCGTAAAATGTTTTTCGAAGGTAAAATAGGTTTTGACGATCCTTATTATACTGGTTTATTGGCCGCTTTTTTGATGGGATGGCGAAAGAGAAATTGGCTGATAAATTTAGATTTTACCGGATCGGTCTGTGAATTTGATCTGCAAATGGAAGGTAAAGTATGTTTAATTGTTTTACTTTATTATTGTTTACAATTTTTATGGCTTTATCCCCTTTGTTGGTTTAAAGGGGTTAAATTGAAAAGGTGTACCTAGGAGGTAAAAGAATGGATTTTAATCAGCATTTACAAACCTTGTTTGGTCAATTAAAAACTTTTTTCCGCACAGAAACCGTTGTTGGTGAACCTATAAAAGTGGGTGACATAACTTTAATTCCTTTAATCGAAATTAGTTTTGGTTTGGGTTCTGGTGGGGGAACATCTAAGGATAAAAAAGCAGATGGTGCTGCTGGAGCGGGTGTAGGGGCAAAAATAATGCCAACAGCTATTATGGTGGTGAAAGAGGAAGAGGTTTCCTTAATTCCCTTAAAAGAACGTGATTCTTGGGAAAATATTTTAAAGATGGCCCCGGGTTTGATTAGTAAGTTAAAAGGTAAAGGTCGGGGTGAAAAAAAGGAGAACCCCCAAACAGAATAACCTGTTATCTAAACATTACAAAAGATAATGACTCTTATTGTTATTAGTTAGGGAAAATGTTATAATATAGTTACAAGAGTAGGATTTGCTTGCTTTTTGTCATAATTTGTTGTAATAATCTATAATAAGTTAGTGCGTTCTTGAAATGATTTGCAGGGGGTGGGGGAGATGGCAGTAACCGAACAACAAAAAAGGGAAAGTAGGTTAAGGTTTCATTTGTTCCTTTTTGTGGTTGGTTATGGAGTTTTTGCTTTTATAATGCTGCATGTTTGTTCTGTTTATAATACATATGAGCAATTTGTAATAGAGAGTATTGAGCAGATTGAGGGATTTGTTGATCAGGTTGCTCTGCAGATGCAAGAGGCTCCTATTTTTGTGCCAACCTTACGTGAGTTACAGCAGTTTCTCTTTTTTTCAATGTTTTACTTTGTTATGGTAGCTTATTATTTTACTACCCGTAAAAAATATATGCTGGGAAAGGAATTTGGTACGGCGGAATGGGCCAAACGTGGTGACATTAAAAAAATTATGGACCGCCGCAAAAACAATAACATTATTTTTACTCAAACAGAAGGTATGAGTCTTAATACTCGTAAAACGGGTAAAAACTTGAATATGCTAATTATTGGTTCACCGGGTACTGGGAAAACACGATATTTTGCCAAGCCGAATATTCTGCAAGCGAATACATCTTATGTCATTACAGACCCTAAAGGGGAAATTTTGCGGGATACAGGTTGTTTTTTGCAAAAGATGGGTTACCGTATTAAGGTTTTGAATGTTATTGATATGGAACATAGTGATGGCTATAATCCTTTCGAATATATTCGAGATGAAACAGATGTCTTGAAGGTTATTGATTGTTTGATTCAAAATACTACTCCAGATGGTTCACAGGCTCAGGACCCTTTTTGGGAAAAAGCCGAAACGGCTCTTTTACAAGCTTTAGCCTTCTTTGTTTGGTATGAATTACCTAAAGAGGAGCAAAATTTCTCGACAATTTTGGAATTGCTACGCATGGCTGAAGTAAGAGAAATGGACGACGAATATGAAAGTGATTTGGATTTAATTTTTAGACAGTTAAAAAAGGAAAAGCCACAGCATATTGCTTTAAAACAATATTCAATTTTTAAACAAGCTGCCGGTAAAACGGCAAAATCAATTTTGATTTCGGCTGGTGTGCGTTTAGCCTCATTTAATATACCGGCTTTGGGGAATTTGACTTCACGCGATACCCTGGGATTAGAGACACTTGGGGATCAGAAAACAGCCCTGTTTGTTTTAATGTCAGATAGTAACACTACGTTTAACTTTTTGGTGGCCATGATGTATACACAGCTTTTTGATACTCTTTATCATGTGGCCGATTTTAAGTATCGGGGCAGGTTGCCGATTCACGTTAGATTTATTTTGGATGAGTTCGCCAATATTGGGCAAATACCTGAATTTGATAAATTAGTTGGTACCATGAGGAGTAGAGAAGTTAGTGTTAGTGTAATTATTCAAAACATTTCTCAACTAGAAGCTGTTTACGAAGCTACCTGGGAAAACATAATTGGTAACTGTGATAGTATGTTATTCCTTGGTGGGAAAGATATCGCTACATTAGAATATGTTAGTAAGATTTTAGGTGAAGAAAGTATTGATTCTTACTCTATAAGTGTTTCTAGGGAATCACTTTGGAAACATACCAGTTCCAAAAGTTTTGACGGAATGGCTCGTGAGTTAATGAAGCCGGATGAATTGGGTCGTATCCCAGACCGCGATTGTATTTTACATATTAGAGGAATGAATCCCTTTTATTCCCGTAAGTATAGATTGGAGAGTCACAAGAACTATAAGTATTTGTATGATAGTTCTGACCGCTATTTCTTTGATTATCGGAATATTAAGGGGGTGAAAATGGCCGGAAGGGATTTGCAATTTGGTGATGGTGATCCCTATCACCATGAAAATAGCTTACTCCGTGAAAGAACTCTTGATCATGACTTCTTGAGATTCCCGGAGATAAAATTCAGGCTTATTAAAAAAGTAAAAAGGAGTGATTCTGAATGAGGGGTATAGTAATTAGGAAGAAAATGTTTAGTAGAAAGTTTCAAAGGAAAGTAATGTTTTTTGCGGCGTTGTTGGTTTGTTTTACGATTTTATTTAGTTTATTTGCTTTGCCGGCCTATGCTAAAGGTGAAGGTGAAGGTGAAGGTGAAGGTGAAGGTAAAGAGGAGACCGGTCCGATTACAATACCAAGTGATGCTGAATTAAAGGGTGCTGACAAAATGCATAAGGTAATTGGTTGGCTAGCTGGTTGGGCGGGTAAAATTGGTCTGGTAGTGGCTTTCTTTGGTGCTCTGCAAACAGTATTAGGCTTTATGAATGATGATGCCGATTCTAAGGTAAGAGGTTTAAAAACAATGGCCGCAGGATTTATGCTTTGGGGTATTTCCATGTCCGTAAATATTTTCTTTACCGCTTAATTATTTAGAAATTGATAAAGTTTGTAGGTAAATTATTATGGGGAGGGCTGGTCTTTTTAATAAGCGGTCTCCCTTTTTTTCTAAATAGCTTAAGTTCGGGGGTGGGTTTCATGAAAAAGTTAATTAGAAAAAGAAAAACGATAATGATGATGAGCTCACTTTTGTGTACGGTGCTGTTAATTGGTGCTGTTATGTTTCCGGAAACGGTCTATGGTGGACAAGTTAACACTTGGGATGAACTGTTAGCCCTAATTCGTAGTGGAAAAACTACGATAAGTCAAGTGGAACCATATCTTTCGCAAAAAGTGAATACTTGGCAAGATGTGCAGCGGTGTATTCCGGATGCACCCGCAAATTATGAGGATTTTAGCTTGATGATTAATATGGCTATTGAACAGGGGAATCAGGCTGGCACGGGAGAAGCAGGAGTAGGTTCTTGGAATGATTTTTTGGCACTTGTTCGCGGCGGGAAAACTGAGTTGGCGGATGTAGCCCCTTATTTTTCAATATCAATTAATACTTGGAGAGATGTTTATGATAATGTCCCCGGGGCTCCCTCTGATTACGATTCGTTTCTTGTGGCTGTTAACAATGCAATTGCGGAAGCCAATAAACCGGGGTTTGGTGGAGCACTCCCGGGGTCGGGATTAGATTCAACTAGCTGGGCTGCGAAGGGACAAGCTAAGCTTTATAATTCAACCGGTATATTAGTGGGTTGGACGGCAAAGCTTGGTTTATTGGTGGCTTTTTATGGGGCCATAAAACTTGGACTGGCTTTTGTGCAGGATGATGCGGGCGAAAAGGTGGTTGGTTTAACTGCTATGGTTTCTGGGTTCATGGTTTGGAGTGTTTCCATGTCGGTTAATAAATTGTTCCTTTAGGAATAATAGCTTAAGAGTCGCAAAATAGGGATAAATTATAGCAAATACTGTACATTTAACAGCTTTTTTGTTATAATATAACTAAGAATGTAGTAAATGTTTAGGGATATAAGGATTGTTAAGATAAATATAGTTATGGTTTAGGGGGTGGGCCCATGGATGAGATGTATAATAACATGGCTGATGGCTTAACCGGTTTGGAAAAAGATATAGTAAAAATTATTGAGACTGTAAAAGCACTGCCTTTTGGGGATTATTCCGAAGGTTCGATGAGTGGAGTTGCTACTACCGCAAAAGTATTTGCGACGTCTTTAGAGTCGATAGCTTTAACTTTATTAATTTTTTTCTTCTTTTATGAATTTCTTAAAAAAACGGTGATGTTTGAATTTGTTAATTGGGAGAATGTTGTTAAAATATTGTTGCGATTTTTCATTGCGAAGCTTGTGGTTCAGAATTGTTATGCTATTTTGGAAGTAATTGCAATTGTTATGAATGGTGTTTTAGGACTGATCGGTGATCCTAAAAATATAAAGAGTATTTTAAGTCCGGAAGAACATGCAAAGTTGGCTGGTGAATATGCAAAAGCTGGATTTTGGGATGGTCCTTTCGTTTTTTTGAAAATGGCAATAGCCTGGTTTATCGTTTTGATAATAAGAATTGTGGTTGTATTTGTGGTTATAGGGCGTTTTCTTGAAATCGCTATTTACACAGCCATTGCTCCTATTCCATTATCTACTATTGCGGGGGAATCAACATCAAGTATCGCTATTAGTTTTATAAAGGGTTATATAGCGGTGTTACTACAGGGTGTGATAATTGTAGCGATGTGCTGTCTTTATGTAAGCATGGCTCAGGCTTTTGGTGGTACTACGTTCACTGGCATGTTTGGTAATTTGATTACTTATTTGATATGCTCGGCGGTATTATTATTTACTGTGTTGAAATCGGGTAATTGGGCTAAGCAAATTATGGGTGCATAAAGGGGGATAGCGAAGATGATTGAAGTAAAGGTGCCTAAGGAAATACGTGCCTATCGTGAAAAGCTGTTTTTTGGGCTTAATTTAAGACAGACTATATGCGGTGTATTGGCAATTGTGTTAAATATTCCTATTTATATTTATCTTCGCCCTGTAATTGGTGATGATTTGGCGGCTTGGATTATTATTTGTATAGCGGCACCCTTTTTCTTTATTGGATTTTTTCAGTATAATGGCATGCCTTTTGAACAGTTTGCTTTATGTATAATTAGATTTCAATTACTGGCCCCCCGAAAAAGAAAATATAAATCGGAGAATTTATATGCTATTTTAATGGAGGCCCATCATAGAAAAATAGCTATGGAACGAAAGCGGCGAGAAAGTGCCTTTTATAAGCTGACTCGCAGGTTTAATAAGCGGAGAAAGCTTAAAAAATATTTGGAATTAAAGT